>JBDTXZ010000181.1:0-6682 GCA_040005935.1 bacterium
TATAAGCCCACTCTTTCGACGAGCTTTGTATGTCTCCCTCCATTAGTACGCGTACTCGCATTGTCGCGGCCGCTGGCTTGCTGGCGACCATGCTTGGCGCCGCGCCGGCGTCGCGATCCGCCGACCTCTCCTTCAGCGACACGCGGCTCAAGAATGGCCTCCGGGTCATCATCGCCGAGGATCACAATGCGCCCGTTTATACCATTGCGATCAGCTATAACGTCGGCTCGCGCGATGAGCGACGCGGACGCACTGGATTCGCACATCTCTTCGAGCACATGATGTTCAAAGGCTCGGAAAAAGTTGGGAACGGCGAGCATTTCACGCTCGTGTTCAACAACGGCGGCAACATGAACGGAACCACGAACAAGGACCGTACCGTTTACTACGAAACGCTACCGACCAACCAAATCGACCTTGGCCTGTTTCTCGAGGCGGATCGGATGCGGTCGCTGGTGATTACGAAGGACAATCTCGATAACCAACGCAACGCCGTGCAGGAAGAGCGTCGGCTCGGCGTCGACAATCAGGCGTACGGACGGACGTTCGAGGCCATTGATTCGCTCGCCTACTCGAACTTCTCCTACTCGCATTCCGTCATCGGATCGATGGCGGATTTGAGCGCGGCCTCGGTCGAGGATGTGACGGCGTTCTTCAAGACGTATTACGCGCCCAACAACGCGGTTCTCGCCATTGTTGGGGACGTGAACTCCGCCGACGTGCTAGCGAAAGTGCGCAAGTACTTCGAGGGCATCCCGGCGCAAACTGCGCCGCCCGCGGTGGACATGACCGAGCCGCCACCGAGCGGTGAGAAGCGCATCGTGCTCGAGGATGCGCTCGCGCGCGCCACGCGGCTGGACATTTCATACAAGGTGCCATCGTCCAGCTCCGACGATGAACCGGCGCTCAATGTGTTGAGCACGATATTGAGCGGCGGTCGCAGCTCGCGCTTCTACGAGCAGGTCGTCCGTCAGCAGCAGCTCGCGACGAGCGCCAATGCAGGAAAAGGTGAGAGTCGAGGTCCGGGGCTGTTCAACGTCAGCATCATGGTCGCTCCCGGCAAGCAGGCGACCGACGCCGAAAAAGCCGTGATGGAGGAGATCGAGAAGATCAAGTCGACACCGCCCGCTGACTGGGAGATGGACAAGGCCCGAGCCAACGCGCAGCGCGCGACGATCAGCCAGCAGGAAAGCTCACTTGCACGCGCCGTCCTGCTTTCGCAGTACGCCCTGTTCTATGACGATCCCGGGCGCATCAACACGCGTGTCGCGCGCATCAAGGCCGTTACCGCGGCCGACGTGCAGCGCGTCGCGCGGCAGTATCTCACCGAGAACAACCGCAGCGTGATCCAGACCAACCCGAAGGCGGCCGCCGGCCGTGGAGGCCAGTGATGTCTCGCTCATTCACGGTTGGCCGCGCGCTGGCCCTCTCCCTCGCTGCCGTCAGCGTCGCATCGACCGCATTGCGCGCGCAGGCCGCGCCGCCGAAAACTCAGTCCGTCGTCATGAAAGGCCTTGCTCCGGTCAGCGACAAGGTGCTCGACGTCAAGTTGCCGAAGCCCAAAGAAGGCGATCTCGCGAACGGCCTGCACCTGATCGTGCTCGAAGATCATCGCACACCGCAGGTGTCGTATCAGATCATCATTCCAGGCGCCGGCGGCTATTTCGACGCGCCTGGGTCGAGCGGCCTCGCGAACGTGACGGCAACGATGATGCGCGAAGGCACGCCGACACGCACCACCACGCAGATTGCCGAACAGATCGAAACGATGGCCGCTGGACTTGGCATCAATGCGGGCATGTCGAGTCTGGACGCATCCGTGAATGGTTCCGCGCTGACGGAAAAGCTCGACCAGCTATTCGATCTGACCGCGGATGTTCTTCTGCATCCGACGTTTCCAGAGGCGGAGTTGGCGAAGTACAAGACTCGCACGGCCGCGCAACTTGCGCAGCAGCGCTCGTCGACCGCCTTCCTGGCGCAGGAGCGTTACCAGAAAGTCATGATGGGCGATCACCCCGGCTCGCGCGTGTCGATGACGCCGGATGACGTGAAGAAGGTGACGCGCGACGACATGGTGGCTTTTCACAAAGCGCACTATGCGCCGGACCACGCGGCCATCGCGTTTGCGGGCGACATCACGTACGCGCAGGCGAAGAAGCTCGTCGAGTCGAAGTTGGGCGAGTGGAAGAAGAACGGATCGCCGGTTGTGACGGCGGCGAATCCTCCCGCCACGGGACCGGCGAAGGTCTATCTCGTCGATCGGCCGAATTCGGTGCAGACGAGTTTCGTGATTGGTGCGCCGCTCATCGACCGCAAGGATCCGGAGTACGACGTACTCCAGATGATGAATCAGGTAATTGGCGGCGGGCCCACTGGCCGGCTCTTCACCCATCTCCGCGAAGAGAAGGGCTACACGTACGGTGCGTATAGCGGCTTGGCGGCGGTGGGGCGGTACAAGGGCACATGGATCGCGCAGACCGACGTACGCTCCGACGTCACCGAGCCGGCATTGACAGACCTCATCGACGAGGTTCGACAGATGCGCGAGATCACGGTGCCGGCCAAGGAGCTGCAGGACAAGAAACGCTCGCTCGTTGCCGGCTTCGCGCTGTCGCTCGAGTCGCCGCAGCAGGTGCTGGGCTATTATATCACCCGCTGGATGTACAACCTGCCCGCAGACTATTGGGACAAGTATCCATCACGCCTGATGGCCGTGACGGCCGCGCAGGTGCAGGCGGCGGCCAAAAAGTATCTCGATCCCGCGAAGGTGCAGATCGTCGCCGTGGGCGACGGCAAGAAGATCGAGGAGACGATGCGGAAGTTTGGCCAGCTCGAAGTGTACGACGTCGAAGGAAAGAAGCGGGAGATGGTGCCCTAGGAATCCGACGCGTAGACCTCGACCTCAGCGCTGCCGTCCCTGGTGTACCGCACATACATCAGCCAGGGATGGCAGCACACCTGACAGTCCTCGACGTACTCCTGCTCGTTTCCGCCGCCAGGGTCGAGCGCGACCTCGTTGGGCTCGCCGCAATGCGGGCAATACACGAGCGCCTCCGTTTCGGCGGTTCCGTCGCCCAACGGAAACTCCGAATCGATCTCCTCCTCTGTCCAGTCATCCTCGCTCTCGCTCATAGCGTCAAATTAGCGCGACGAGCAAGGGAGGGCAGGCTTGTCCTCGAATACTGAAACACAACCGTCACCTGATGTGGACACGTAATTGGATACATAATTCTCAAGTTGTTGTGCGCAATAGGTTTGCGTACCGCTTGTGACGCGGCGCACGCGATGCCTCTGGGACGTTCGTCCGACCGAACTTCCAGGAGCCCACCAATGTCACGACGCCATCTGTTTGTCTCACGCACCCGCCTTGCCGCCGGTGCCCTGCTACTCCTCTCGGCCGCGGCGTGCTTCAGCAAGCGCGTCACCCGCATCGAGCCCAACGCCGTCACCGACCTGTCCGGGCGGTGGAATGACACCGACTCTCGGCTGGTCGCCAACCAGATCGTCGAGCAGACGCTCGCGGCGGGTTGGGCCAAGCGCTACACCGACCAGCATGGTGGTGAGGCGCCAACAATCATCGTCGGCACGTTCGCCAACCGGACACTCGAACACATCCAGGTCGGCACGTTCGTCAAGGACATCGAGAAGGCGCTGATCACGACTGGCAGCGCACGCGTCGTTGCCTCGAATGCCGAGCGTGCCGAACTGCGCGCGGAGCGGAAGGACCAGCAGCAGTACTCGCGCGCCGACACCCGCGCCCAACCCGGCCAGGAGATTGGCGCGCGCTACGCGCTCACCGGTGAGTTGCAGGCCATCGAGGACGTGGATGGTCGCGAGCGCGTGGTGTTCTACCAGGTGGATGCTGCGCTCGTTGACCTCGAGACAAACACAAAAGTCTGGGTTGGCCAGCACAAGATCAAGAAGTATGTCGAGCGCGCCCGCTTCGGGCTGTGACCAACCTTCCCCGGAGCATGGACATGACACCCAACAAGCTTCCCCAGCTCGCGCCGACGGTCTTCATCACCGCGCTGTTCGCCGCCGCCTGCGCCAATCCCAAGCGCGTGGACGAGGCGCCGCTCGCCGTGATGCGCAACGGAGACCGCATCGAATCACCGAGTCGCACAATGGACGCAGCGGCGTCGCAGGCATTTGAATCGCAGATCGCTGGACGCGAGCGCCGAGACTCGTTGAATGCCGCAGCCTTCGGCAACTGCGCACCGACCATCTGCGCGGCGCTGGGACGAGGTGAGATTGTACTCGGCATGACCGAGGCGCAGGTGCTCGCCGCGACACGATCGACGGACATTGCGTGGAGCGCGCGTCGCAGTGGCGGCGTGACGGTGTTGGCGCCGCGCGACGCGGATGCTGGACTGCGCGATGCGGTGGCCCCAGTTGCCCTTGTACAACTCGCCGGCGGCACGGTGTCGAGCGTGACGTATCGCGAACCACAGGGTTGGCGCACGATGACGACTGCGTCCGATGCCACTGATGCCAATCGTGTGCGCGCCGCAGCCTTGGTGCGCGATGGCGACGCGCTTGCGGCCGCAGGAGACTTTACGGCCGCGCTCGACCGCTACGATCGAGCGAGCGTGGTCACGAGGGCAGACGCGGAGCTCCAATACAAGATTGCGATGTCGCTCGACAAGCTGCTGCGGCCCGTTGAGGCGGAGCTGCGTTACAAGATCTTCCTCAACCAGCTCACGATTGCGCAGATCGACGCACAGGGCAACGCGAACGCGAAGTTGGCCGACGCCATTGCCCGCGCGCGTGAACGCATCATCGTGCTCGAGAAGAGATAGCGCCGACACTCACACAATCGTCCCATGCGCACCCCCACCAGCGCGCGGTTGAAAAGAATGATTCCGGTCAGTGCGGCGATTGTGATCGCACTGGCCGGACTGCCAGGTTGTGCGACGTTGCGCGCGACACTGGGCGGATACGAAACGGGAGCGCACGGCATTGCGCGTCCGCAGCAGCGGCTACGCGATGCGTTGGCGCGCGCTGACTTTACCGTGGCACTCGGATGGCATGAGGACGACGAGCTACTCCGTGAACTGAGCATCGGCGTGAGCAGTTACTACGCGTCGCAATTTGGGCGCAGTGCGGCGGTGCTGGATTCCGCGGCACTCCTGGCAGACGATCGCATCACGAATAGCGTATCGGGCAACGTGTTAGCCTTGCTGACGAATGATCTTGCGCGTCCGTATCAACTGCGACGCACCGAGCGGTTGTTCATTCCGTACTATGGAATGCTTGCCTATGCGCGGCTGGAGCAGTGGGAGGACGCGGCCGTCGAGGCGCGCCGTCTTAGCGCGCTACTCGCGCAATACGCGGCGGATCGCACGGACGCAGAGCGCGCGACGCACGCGACGTTGCACTATCTCGCCGGCGTCGTGTTCGAACGAGCGCGCGAATACAATGAGGCGCAGGTGGCGTATCGTCTCGCTCGCACGCTCCTGCCGCAGCCAGCAGACAGCGACCGGGGGCGGAACGCGAAGGGCGAGGGTGATGTGCTCGTGGTGGTCGAGCGCGGGTTCGTCGCGCATCGTGCCACGGAGTCAATCAATGTGTTCCTTGGTGAGTCAGATCGCGATTCGCTGCGTGCGGCCGATCATGAGGCGAATTCGAACATGGCGTCTCGGATTGCCGAGCGTCTCGCACGAGCTGGAGACGGACCGCGCGGTCCGCATCATCGCCGGCACGGCAAGGACGATGAGGGTGATGACGACGGCTACTGGCTGTCGGTGGCGTTTCCGTCGGTGCGCCGAGGCGATCCGAGTATCGGCGAAGCGACGTTGCTTGTCGACGGGGCGTCTGTGACGAATGCGCGAATCGTATCGCTCCTGGATGATGCCGTTGTTGCCGATGAGGGTCGCGAACGCACATCACTGCTCGCGCGTGCGATTGCGCGCGCCGCAGCGAAGTATGTCGTGGCGAAGGCCGTGAAGGACAGCAAAGGCGACGTCGCCGGTTCGATTGCCAACATTGGGGCATCGCTGCTCGAGCGAGCCGACGTTCGGTCGTGGCACTTGTTGCCGCAGGAGATCACGCTGTTACGTGTGCACGCGGCGGCCGGCCAGCGCCAATTGCAACTCGCGTTGGGCGGTGATGCCAATCGGATCGATATCGGACCGGTCACTGTGCGCGCTGGCATGGTGACCATCGCCGCTGTTCGGCTGTGGCGTGATTCAGCGACGCGGGTGATTGCCGCGCGCTGACAGGCGGTGCGTTTCGAGGAAAATGGTGCCAGATTGCGCGGCCCGCTGGATGGCCTACCGCTCACTGGCACCCGATGCACCCCTTCCTGATTCTGTTGATTGGAATGATCGTGATCCTGGGCGCCATCATCGGGCTCAGGTTGAATGCGTTCCTTGCGCTCATCGTTGCGGCGATCGTCGTGAGCTTCCTCGCGCCTGGCGAGCAGGCGGTGAAGATCGCGCGCGTGGCAGAGGCGTTCGGAAAGACGGCCGGCAGCATTGGCATCGTCATCGCGCTCGCCGCAATCATTGGCACGGCGATGACCGAGAGTGGTGCCGCCGACCGGATCGTCAGCGGATTCCTGAACGTACTCGGAGAAAAACGTGACGCCGTGGCGCTTGGAGCAACAGCATTCATGCTCTCGCTCCCCGTGTTCTTCGACACGGTGTTCTTCCTGCTCGCGCCGCTCGCGCGCTCGATGTAC
>JBDTXZ010000182.1:0-6677 GCA_040005935.1 bacterium
CTTTTTGGCCGGAACCGCCGCCTTCGCGGGCGCCACTGCCTTGGCCGGTGCCGCTGCCTTAGCCGGAGCGCTGACCTTTTTCGCCGGAACCGCAGGAGCCTTGGCTGCAGGAGCCTTGGCCGGCGCTACCGGAGCCTTTGGCGCACTCGCACTCTTTGCGCTGCTGCTTGGGCTGGACGGCGGTGAAATGGGACGACCACTGCCACCGGACTTGGGTGCACGCGCCACGACGAGCGGACTTTCCTCCTCCTCGTCGTCAGCATCGACCACCGGAGTTGCGAGACCTTCCTCGTCCTCCTCGTCGGCGTCGTCGGTGCTATCCCACAAGTCGTCGCTATCGTCCTTGTGGGTTGTCCACCCCCCATCCTCTTCATCGTCATCGTCATACGACGACGATCCACCACCGCCGCCGTAGCCAAGATCATCGACGTCATCGTCGCGATCGGAGAATCGGAGCTCTTCGTTCAACTCGTCACCGCGCGGCATCACCGCCTCCTCTGAAGATAGGACAGTCGGACCTGCGTATATGGGCCAAATGTCGCGGCCCCCGGTTGCACACTGTGTGCCTCCCAGAGGCGCGCCATCGCTCACAGCACATTGTCCTTGTAAGGCCGCGCGCGGAATACGTCAAGCGCAATTCCGCGCGCAGCGCCTTTTCTGCCAGCGTGCGACCTGAAAATCAGTCGCCCACAGCAGGTTCCGGGAGCACGCCATGCGCTTCACCCTCGGCGGCGGACGTCAGCCGCGAGCTCACCCAGCGCCCCAAGTCATCGAGGTACGTGTACATCACGGGCACAACGAAGAGCGTGAGCAGCGTGGAGGTGATCAACCCCCCGATAACCGCCCGCGCCCTGGGAGCTCTCGCCTCGGCACCTGCGCCAATCGCCAACGCCAGGGGCGACATGCCGAAAATCATCGCCAGCGTCGTCATGATGATCGGACGCAACCGGATGCGGCCCGCGGACAGCAACGACGCTGCGCGCTCCTGGCCATCAGCACGGAGCTGATTGGTGAAATCCACCAGCAGAATCCCGTTCTTGGTCACGAGGCCCATGAGCATGATGACGCCGATCATCGTCATGACATTCATGTTGCCGCCCGTGAGGAGCAACGCCAACGCGACGCCGATGAAGCTGAGCGGCAGCGCAAGCATGATGGCCAGCGGCTGGAGGAACGATCCGAACAGCGACGCCAGAATGAGGTAGATGAACACCACAGCGAGGCCCAGGGCACTGAGCACGTATCCTTTTGTTTCCTCGAGGTTCTGCACGTCACCGCCGAACACGGTGTGATAGCCAGGTGGAAGGCCGATCGCATCCACGGCCAGCTGCACGTTCTTCGCAACGTCGCCCATGGCGAATCCGGGCAATACGCCGGCGCGGATTTGTACTTGCTGCTCGAGCTGCCGTCGTTCGATCTGCTGAGGGCCCACACCAGCGCGCACGTCGGCGACCTGCGACAGCGGCACCATCGACGGCAGGCCGCTCTGCGCGTTGCTGAACGTGCTGGCAACGGGCAGCTGCGACACGTCCTCGGACGAGCTTCGCAGCGAATCGGGAAACACCACGACAACATCGTGCGAGAACCCCTGCGGATCCTCCCACGTCGTGGCGCGGCGCCCCGAGAAGAGCGGCTGAAGCGTCGCCGCCACGCTGCCCACTCCCAGTCCGGCGCGCCACGCCTCCTGCCGGTCCACCCGAACGTCAAGTTGCGGAATGTCGCCGTCGTCGCTGGAATTGGGCTCCGCCACGCCAGGCACCGACTTTACGGCGAGGAGCGCACGCTCCGCGGCAATCTTGAGACGTGAAGGCTCGGGACCCTGCACGTTCACGATCAGCGGCTGCTGGCCGCGGCTGAAGATCGACGACTGGCCCATGATGGACGGCCGGACGCCCGGAATCTCCTTCAGCTTGCCGCGCAGGTCGTTCTGGATATCGAACAAGGTTCGAGTGCGATCATGCTTCAGCGAAACGAAGATGCTGCCGTTGTTCGGTGTACCGCGAAAGCCACCGCCGACAGAGAGATACGTAAAACCCGTTTCCGGCTGCTTCTGAAGGAACGACGCGATTTCCTGGCCTTTTGCCTGCGTGTATTCCAGACGCGATCCCGGCGGCGTGCGGAAGCTCACGCTAAACTCGTCGCCGTTGACTTCGGGCATCCACGTAAAGCCGAGCTTCGGAATGATGTAAAAGCTCGCGGCCACCGTCGCGAAGGCTGTGACAAGCACCGTGATGCGGTGCCCCAGTGCCCAAGTCAGCCAATGCGGGTACCGATCCGCCACGCGCTCGAACCAGTCGTTGAACGCGAATGCCCCGCGACGAATGAAGTTCGCCTTCCTGCGCTGCGCCAGTTGATGCTCACCGCCATCGTTGGCCGAATGCTCCACTTCGGGGTCGGCCCACACGCTCGACAGCATCGGGTCCAGCGTAAAGCTCACGAACAGCGACACAAGAACGGCGAACGCCACCGTGACGCCGAACTGGAGGAAGATCTTGCCGATGATGCCGCCCATGAACGCAACAGGAATGAACACCGCGATCACCGCAAAGCTCGTCGCCATGACGGCCAGACCGATCTCGCTCGTGCCTTCACGTGCCGCGGCGTCATGACTCTTTCCCATCTCCAGATGCCGGACAATGTTCTCGCGCACGACGATCGCATCGTCGATCAGGAGGCCGATCGCGAGTGAAAGCGCGAGCAGCGTCATGGTGTTCACCGTGAAGTTGAACACCCACATGGTGAAGAACGCGCTGATGATCGACACGGGCAGCGTGAGCCCGGTAATCACCGTGGATCGCCATGAGTTGAGGAAGAGATAGATGATCATGATCGTGAGCACGGCGCCGAGCAGGATCGTCAACTGCACGTCGGCGAGGGACTCACGAATGCGCCGCGAATCGTCGCGAATGATCTTCATCTTGATGTCGGCCGGGAGCTGCTTCTCGAGCTCCACGATCGCGCCCTTCACCGCGTCTGCCACCTGCACCGTATTTGATCCCGAGATCTTCAACACCTCGAGCGAGACGGCCGGCACGCCCCTGGGCGTTTCCTGCGTGGAGATCTCCGCAGCGGTGCGCCTGTTTTCCGCGCCGTCCACCACCACCGCCACGTCGCCGATGCGCACCGGGGTTCCTCGTCGCACCGTAATCGGGATGTCGGCGAATGCCTTGGGGTCGAGAATCCGTCCGGTCACGCGCACGAGCCGCTCGGTCGCGCCGCGCTCGATGCGGCCTGCAGGCACCTCCTGGTTTTCAGCGGCCAGCGCAGCCGCGAGCTGCGCTGGCGACAGGCCATAGGCGCGCATGGCGTCTGGGTCCACCTGCACGCGAATCTGGCGCTTGTTTCCGCCAACGATGTTCACCCCGCCAACGCCTTCGATCGATTCGATGCGTGTCTGGACCACTTCGTTGGCCAGGTCGGTGATCTCGCGAATCGGCCGTTCAGCCGACGTGAGCGCGATCGCCATGATCGGCGAATCGTTCGGGTCGAAGTGCTGGACGATCGGATCCTGGATGTCCTGCGGCAGTGCGCGACGAATGCGCGCGACCTTGGCCTGCACGTCCTGCTGCGCCGCCGCGACGTCGACACCGAGGTTGAACTGCAGGCGGACGATCGAGATGCCTTCGAGCGACGTCGACCCGATCTCCTTGATGCCCTGCACGGTGTTGAGCGCTTCCTCGATGGGCTTCGAGATCTCGCGCATCATCACTTCGGGCGACGCACCCGGATATGACGTCTGCGCGATGACGATGGGGTACGTGATGTCCGGGTACTCGTCGATGGCGAGTCGCTTGTAGCTCACGATGCCGAGCACGACGAGCGCCACCATCATCATCGTGGCGAATACCGGTCGCTTGATCGAGACGTCAGAGAGAAACATGGTCGTGACCGTAGCGAGTAATTGTCATCCGGAGCGAGCCGGAGGAGTAATTGTCATCCTGAGCGAGCCGGGCGAGTCATTGTCATCCTGAGCGAGCGGAGCGAGTCATTGTCATCCTGAGCGAGCGGAGCGAGTCGAAGGATCTGTACCTGCCGCTCGAATCCCTATTGTTTCTTAGCGCCCCTCTCCTCACCCGCGATCGTCGCCTGCATCCCTCGGCCCAAGGTGCCAACGTTGCCGACGATCACGCGATCACCCGACTGCAAACCGTCCGTGACCTGCGCGACACCTTGACGTTCGTCGACCGCGCCGAGCTGCACGCGCGCGACGTTGACCGTCTTGCCGTCGATACGGTAGACGAAGGGCTTGCCGTCTTCCGCCGCTTGGCGCAGCGCGCCGGTGGGCACCGTGAGCACGTTGACGAGCGTGCGATTCACGACGCGCCCAGTGGCGAACGTGCCGCCGCGTAGCGTGCCGCCCGGATTCGGAATCTCGATGTACACCGTCACGGCGCGCGTGGATGGATCGACGGTAGGGCTGACTCGTGCCACTCGGCCGTCAAAGTGTCGCGCATCGGCCACGAAGTGCACGATCTGCCCAACCCGTACTGTGCCGGCCTGACGCGCCGGAATCGCCGCCGCGAGCTCGAGCGTCCCATTTCGCACGATGCTGAACAGCGGCGCGCCTTTGGCCACATGCACGCCACCTTCGACCATCCGCTTGTCGATGATACCGGACGCCGGTGCCAGCACGCGCGTGTCGCGCGACTGGTTCGACATCGCGCGCATCCGCGCTTCGGTCGCGGCCATGCGCGCGCCCGACGACGCGACGGCCTGCTGCGCATTCTTGTAGTCGCGTTCCGCGATGGCGCCGGCCTTGAAGAGCGACGCATCCTGCTCGAGCGTCCACTGCGCATTCGCGAGATCCGTACGTGCCGCGGCGAGATCCGCCTCAGCGCTTTTCTGGCTGCTTTCCTGCTCGCTCGACTCGAAGCGCGCGAGCAACTGGCCGGCGGCTACCTGCTGGCCTTCGCGCGCGTAGACGGTCGTGAGGTCACCATCGATCCTGGCGCGGACGTCGATCGTCTCGATGGGCCGCAGGTCACCAGTGAGCGCGGTGCCGTCCTCGATTGTCCCTGGTGCGATCGTGGCGACATCCGTGGCCGCCAGCGTAATCGACGGTACGGGACGACTTCCCGCTGCGCCTGGCGCTCCCGCCTTAGGCGCCGTGCCAGATTGTGCCGCCGCACTTGCAGGCGTTGCCGCGTCCTTGCCGCACGCCGACGCGAAGACCAGGAGGCTGGCGAGAAATGTCGTGAGTAGACGCAATATCTTGTCATCCCGCACGAGCGAAGCGAGTGTCGGGATCTGCCGTCCTTGCTCGGTAGCCTGGTTCGAGCGCATGGAAAGACGCTTCCGACACGCGCTCGCTATGCTCGCTCGTGTGGGATGACATATCGGTATATGGGTATTGCCTTGCATTGGACTATCTCGAATTCGCCGGCGTCAGCGCCGACGATGGAAGCGGGATGGGACGGCCGAGCGCGCGCGCCAGGTCCGCTGAGGCGAGGAACAGGTCGAAGGTGGCGCGCGCCTCGGTACTCTGGGCCGTGAGCAGCGCAACCTGCGCGTCAGACACCTCGAGCTGCGTGCTCAACCCGCGCGTGAAGCGCAAGGTGGCAAGACGGAAGGCTTCGTCCGCCTCCTGTGAATTCTGCTGGCGTGCGGCAAATACGGCGCTCGACCGACGGAGCTCAGCACGCGCACGCGCGACGTCGACCGAGACCGCTTCGCGCTGCTGACGAAGCTGCAACTCCGCGAGGCGCGCCTGCGCTTGCGCCAAGTCCAAGTTCGATCGCACGCGAAATCCGTCGAACACCGGCATGCTGATGTTGAGGCCCGCCTGTCGGTCGGAAAAGAAGCCACCGTTCTGACATGCGCGACCCGCGGCCCCGCCGGGAGGACACGCCTCCACGGTCAACGCGCCTGACGAACGCGGAAACCCCTGCCCAATCGCCGGAAAGGCCTGATAACCGGACTGAAGGAAAACCGAGATGGTGGGGTAGAAATCGGCGCGCGCCACCGAGACGCCAAGCCGCTTGGAGGCAACGTTGAGCTCAGCGCTCCGGATCGATGCGCGGTCGGCAACCGAGCTTGTGTCGGCAATGCGTGCAATGAGTCCGGCGGCCGCCGCGGAATCGATTTTCGTCACCAACGCGATTGGCTGCTCGACGGGCACATTGAGAACGCGCTTGAGCTCCAACCGCGCAAGCTCGAGATCGTTGTGTGCTTGAATGGCCAGCGGCTCGATGTTCGCGCGCTCGACACGCGAGCGCAGCACGTCATAGCGCGCCGCGCGGCCTGCGCGCTCGAACTGCTCCACCTGCGTGAGGCGACTCGACGCGAGCGTCAGGTTCTGGTCCTGCAGCTCCGCAATGCGATTGGCGAACAGCACCTGGAGGTACGAGCGAGCCACCTGCAACGTGAGCAGCGATCGTTGTTCGCTCTCATCGAATCGCGCAGCGTTCCGGAGCTCGCCCGCCGAGCGCGCTGCGGAGAGGAGCCGGCCGCCCTGGAAGAGGGTCTGCGAGAGATTGAGGTTGCCCGTGTAGGTGTTGGGCTGGTTGAACACCGTGCCCACTGCCTGGCCTCGTGCACTCTCGTACACGTGCACGTACGATGAGGTAAGCCGCAGCTGGGGCAGGAGGCTGGCGCGCGCTACCGTACAGCGCGTCGGCGACGTCGACCTGCGCGGCGGAAATACCCACCTCATCGCTCTGACGCATGGCAATCGACAC
>JBDTXZ010000183.1:0-6664 GCA_040005935.1 bacterium
CTCAGGACGACAGGATTGGTTCGCTGCGCTCAGGACGACAGGATTGGTTCGCTGCGCTCAGGACGACAAACTTCCCTCCGCCTTGCATACGACAGGTTAGCTGGCCGGCTGCTGCCGCTGCTGCCGCGCCCTCGTGAGATGCGGCACGATGCCGAGCATGCGCTCGATCAGCATCAACTGTCCACGATGATGCATCTCGTGCTCCTTCGGGCTCATCAAGCTCTCGAGCCGGCTGCGCTCATTCCCAATGGGATCGCTGAACATCTCGGCAAGGAACTCTGGCGTGGTTGACTCGAGCCACGAAGCGAAACGCTCGCCTTCGCTGGTGAGCAGCTCGACGATCTCTGCCTTCGAGCGCGGCTTCTCTTCCTCGACGCGGACGCGCGCGATCAGCGCAGGGAAGTCAAAGCCCTTGAGCGTCGTCACGCGCATTTCGCGATGCATGTTCTCGTACATCATCGGTGCAATGGCGATGTGCTTCAACGTAGCGCCCACGGACATCGTGTCTGGTGCAGCGACGAAGTCGTACTGCGATTCCGGAATGTCCTCCGCTATCTGAATCGTATTCTTACGGACCGTCCGAAATCCACTCGCCAACTCTTTCGCACCGTAGCTGCCCATCGAGATCTCCTGGCTGGATGAAAGTGTGCTGCACATGAAGAGGAATATCGCCTACGGTACAGGCGCCCGTGTCACGGCAGGCGCGGCAATTCCAGCGCTTGCCTCCTTCAACAACTTCTGGCGCGTGAGGTAGGTCTCACCATTCGTGATCCAGTCCGCAGCGGGTTCGCCCTTCAGGTAGTGGCCGAACCACTCGAGCTGCCGACGTGCATAGTCCATCTGGCTTTCCGGCCGAGCGACGCCGTGGTTTTCGTCGTTGTAGATGAGGTAGACCACTTGCTTGCCAAGCCGGCGGCCGAAATTGTAGAGCTCCGTGCTTTGCCAGTAGTTCACGTTGCCGTCTGCGTCGCCTTCTTCGAGCAGAAGTGGAGTCTGTAGCGAGTCGACGGCGAACACCGTGGAGTTCCGGATGTACGCTTGCGGATCTTCCCACAGCGACACCTGCATGCGCTCCTGGCCGGTCTCGAAGTGGCCGGTTTCCGGAAAACCCGAGTTGAACGACGTGTATCCGTAAAAGCTCACGAAGTCGGTGAGCGGCGCTCCGGCAATCGTTGCGGCGAACAGGCCCTTGCCATGCACGGCGTAAAACGCCGATTGATAGCCGCCCCATGAATGGCCCATGTTGCCGACGTGCCTGGGATCGATCATGCCGGTCGCGAGCACGGTGTTCACCGCCGACGTCACGCAGTCGAGACCGGAAAAGCCGGCGTCGCGCGGTTGGAACACCACGTCCGGCCGCAAAACGAAATAGCCGTTCTGGCTGAACACCGTCGTGTTGTACGTGGAGCGATCGGTGGGAACGACGTACTGATGAAAACCCTGCGACAGCTTTTCGTAGTAGTACACCACCATCGGATACTGCTTGCCGGGCTGATAGTCCGCTGGATACGTGAGCATCATCTGCAGCGAGTCGCCGCGCTTGTTCGTGTACGGCAACAGCACCTGCGTGCCCCATGCGTAGTCGGACTGAAACGCGTTGGTGTGCGTTACCTGCTTCGCGTCGGCAAGTGAGGCGCTGCCGACGAAGAAGTCCGGCGAGTCTTCATACGACTGTTGTTCGAAGAGATAGACGTCCGCGTCCTTCGCCTTGGCCAACCGCGCGACTGCTCTATCGACGAACACCACGCGCTGCACGGGCTTTCCAATGCTGACCCGTGCGTATCCACTCTTCTTGTTGAATTCGCCGGTAGCCGAGAGCGTGATGGGTTTCGCCGGATCGATCCAGCGCTCGTCCAAGGCTGGCGGCTCACCGCCACCGAATCCGCCACCGAATCCGCCGCCACCGCGCGCGCCGGTGCTGCTTACACGGACGATACGATACACCGTCGAGTCTTCTCGGCCGCGCGTCAGGCGAACGGGATTGGTGCCGTTGATGTTCACGTGCCACACATCGAATCGGTCGTAGAGCAGCACAGACTTCTCGCCCTTCAACCACCCACCAATGCCATACGGCCTGCGCTCCGGCACCGGATGGTCGTCTTCCATGTTGACGAAAATGCTCTTGGCATTTGCGGTGAGATTCGCACGCGTCTTCGTCGTTGCATCGTACGACCACCACTGGCCGTCCTGCGAATACAGCACGTAGCGACCATCAGGGCTCATCGTTGCCCCGAACGCGGAGCTCGTGAGCACCTTGTCGCGCGCGCCCGTCGCCACGTCAATGGTGTAGACATCGCGTACCCCTCGGCCCGACATGACTTCCTTGAAGTACGGAGTGTCGTCGGTGGCGATAGCGGCGCGCCGATTGTCCGAGAGTTGCACCGTCTCGAGCCCATCGTCGGCGAGGCGGACGAACGTGTTCGTGCCGAGATGCCATGCCGAGAGCCACGTCTTTTGGCGGTCCTGCGCGCCTTGGCGGTCCTGCTGGTGATATTCGCGGCGATCCTTCCAATGCCACACTTCCACTCGCGCGGGCGCTGGGCCGGCTCCACGCGTCGAGGACGCGGCCTTGGGCTCGCGCGGCGCGATACCGAAGAAGAGAGTGCTGCCATCGTCGGACCACTGTGGACGCCGATACGACGCGACGCGCATGCCAACAGGAAACGTCTTGTCCGTCGTGAAATCGTAGCTCTGCTTCGCAGGCACAGGCATGCTCGCCTTACGCCACGCGATCACCGAATAACCCGTATCAGCAAATGTCGAGTCCGGACGACTCCGAAGCGCGACGAGATCTTCGCTCCGCGCGCGCCACGTAAGTCCGGTGTATTGCGCGTCCCCCGCATCGAGCGAGCGAATGCTGCCGGTCGATGCGTTGAGGAGCTGAATTCCGTTTCCCGTCTTTCCTTCGACATCAATCACCATCGCCAACAGCGCACCACCGTCGCTCCACACATACTCCGCGACATTGCCCAGCGCGACATCAGTGCCCTGCTCGAGATCGCGCACGACGAGATCTGCGCCTCGGCTCGTGCGTCCCGTGGCGGGATAGCGACGCATGGCAACATGGTGGCCGTCCTTGCTGACGACGAACGACTGGATTTCATCGAGCACAGTGGTCGTCAACGTTCGAAGGTCGACGATACCGATCTTGTTGCGGGGCGTGGCGGCAACTGGCGCGGGAGGTGCGCCGCCAGCACCTCGTCCCCCTCGGCCCGCGCGTCCGCCGCCAGCGGTGTCTGGCAGGATCGTATAGATCAGCCACCGGCTGTTGCTGCTGAACGTTGCGGCCGTACCGTTGCGCGCCGTCTGCTCGGAGTCGGACGAGACTTTCCGAAAGCGCAGCTCGCCGGTTCCGTTGGCTCGTCGAAAATCATATGCGACCCACACGCCGTCGGGCGACAGGTCGCCGTTGCCGAGTGTTTCCCATTTGCCCCAATCGGCAACGGGTGCGGGTCGGCGTGCGCCGGACGCGGCTCCTCCGGACTGCGCCGCTTGTTGCGCGGCGAGCGGGAGGGCGCACATCGCGAACAGCGTGCTGAGCGAGCGGATCGACATCCTGACTCCAGGGTGCGCGTGCGACGATGAGGATTTGGACACACCGAGCAGGGGCGGCGGTTGGACAAGGTTATCGCGTCGCGGTGTCGGGTGTCCACCCTCCGCGCGTCAGCGCGCGTGGCGCGGGTTGACGGTGACATATATATGTCGTAGCATATACTCATGAAACGGACAACCATGTTTATCGACGAGGTGTTGCTCCGTCGCCTCCAGCGTCTCGCCCAGCGGCAAGGGGTGAGCTACGCCACACTGGTCCGCGAGGCGCTCGTGCAGTACCTCGCGGACCCGCGAGTTGCCGGCGAGCTCCCGTCCATTGCTGGGAAGTTTTCCAGTGGTGAGACGGATACGTCGGAGCGCGTGGACGAGTTGCTCTGGCGCGATCCACACCAGTGACGGTCGTCGCGGACACGGGTGCGCTTTACGCACTCATTGACGCCAGCGATGCGTGGCATGCGCGGGTCCTCGCTTGGTGGCGTTCGCAATCGTCTGGTGTCGTCGTGCCGGTGTCGGTGCTGCCGGAAGTCTGCTATCTCTTGCAGACGCGCATTGGTCCTGCGGCCGAGTTGGCGTTCGTGCAGGCTGTGGCGGAGGGGGAGTTCACGACAGAGCCCATCGAGCAAGAGGATGTCGCGCGCGCCGCTGCACTGATGCACAAGTACATCGACCTCCCGCTCGGCTTCGTTGACGCAAGTGTGGTGGCTGTTGCCGAGCGTCTCGAAACGCGAGAAATCCTGACGACCGACCGGCGTCATTTCTCCGTTGTTCGCGCCAGGCATACGAGGAGTCTTACTCTGCTACCGTGACGTCGTGTGAACTAGGGAACCGTGCGCGATTCTGTCATCCCGCATGAGCGCGGCGGGATCTTCCCAGATGACACTGGATCGGACCAGCCTCGATGATCTAGCGGAATGGGGGCCAGGAATTACGGGCGAACGGACTATTCAGCGCGGTACAACGAAACGTGATTAACCGCAGAGGACGCAGAGGAGCAGAGGAACGCAGAGAACTGCTCTTGTCATCCTGAGCGAGCGCAGCGAGTCGAAGGATCTGCACTTCGGCTTCTCGGCGTCCTCTGCTCCTCTGCGAACCTCTGCGGTGACTCAATGGATTGCCATCCTCGCATCACAGATGCGTAGGCCTGGACGGCAGATCTGGACAATCGCTGCGGTTGCTCGTGCGGTATGACAGTCCTTACCGAGAGAGGAAACATTGCGCCACAAATATTTTATTCTCCGCTCGCTCGTAACGCTTGTCGCGTTCGCAACCGCGCTACAGGCGCAAAGGCCGGCGACGTACGTTCCGCCCGCGGGGCAATGGCAGACGAAGGCGCCAGCAGACGTCGGCATGGACGCCGCGAAGGTTCAGGCGGCGGTGGACTACGCGCTCGCGCACGGTAGCAACTGGGACTTCGACAAGGATCAGGTGCGCACGTTCGGCACGCCGCTCGGGCCGTTGCCGAAACAGCGCGCGACGACAAACGGAATCATTATCCGCCACGGTTACATCGTCGCCCAATTCGGCGACACGAAGGCCAGCGATCCCGTCTACAGTGTCGCAAAGAGTTTCCTGTCGACACTCGCGTCACTGGCGGTTGATCGCGGCCTCATCAAGAACGTCAACGATCCGGTCGCCAACTACATCCATGATGGCGGCTACGATTCGCCGCACAACAGCAAGATTTCGTGGAAGAATCACCTCCAGCAGGAAAGCGAATGGGAAGGCACACTGTGGGGGAAAAACGCCGATTTCGTTGGCGCTGAACAATTTGGGCGAGGCGAGCGCAAGCCGCGGGCGATTCAGGAGCCGGGCGCATTCTACGAATACAACGACGTGCGCATCAACCGCTTTTCTCTCTCGCTACTGACGCTGTTCGGCACCGGTCTGCCCGACGTGTTGAAGACGAGCATCATGGATCCCATCGGCGCATCGCATGATTGGCGATGGATTCCGTACGACAACTCGCAGGTGGAGATCGGCGGCCGCAACATCGGATCAGTTAGCGGTGGAACGCGCTGGGGCGCCGGACTCTGGATCAACTCGGAAGATCTCGCTCGCTTCGGTCTATTGATCGCCAATCATGGCCTCTGGGGTTATAAGCGCCTCGTGTCCGAGCAGTGGCTCAAGGACGCTGTGACGCCGAGCGCGCATGGACCCGACTACGGCTACCTGTGGTGGTTGAATACGAAGCAACGGCAGTGGCCGAGCGCGCCGGCGTCGAGCTTTGCGGCGTTGGGCAATGGGTCGAATGTCATCTGGATCGATCCCGACCACGACATCGTGTTCGTGTGGCACTGGTATGAAAACCAGGCGATGGATGGGATGCTGCAGCGCATCGTCGCGTCGGTGGTGACGCCGTAATCTGCCCTCTTCCGCGCACGACACTGCGCACACGCTGGGCACGGTAGCGTGCAACTGCAACTGCTTATCACGGCAGTTGCAGCTGGCAATAGGAAGAGCAGATCGCTGCGCAACGACAATGTCTCTCGGTCACGCGATCATTCGCGCTGTGCGCGGAGGCCGGCGGATAGTGGAGCCGTGGCCGAGGATCCGCGTCGATCCGCCCAATCCGCGTAAATCCGCGTTGAGGCCATTCCTCCGCATCACCCACACTTCCGACGACGGCATTAAACGACCTATCGCGGATTCACGCGGATTTTGCGGATGCACGCGGATCGCTCCCTTGTACGTAGAGACCTACGGTGCACTCGACACGCTGGGGCCAATATCAATTCAGTCCGATCTGTAGGCGGCGCACGCACGCTCGAGAGCAGGCTTAACGAACATCCCTTCAAAGATAGGCATCACGCTCACGACGAATGCCGACGCATCACGAACCCTGGCGTGCCGCGCTCGCAACCGACGCGCTCGAAGAACGCCGTGCTGCCATTACGCGCATTGACGTACAGCGTGCCGCGCGGCGTCGCATCATACGCATTGTTCAGCAGCTGGCGTCCCACCCCTCGGCGCTGATACGCCGGATGCACAACGATGTCTGCGAGCGCGGCGTAGAAATATCCGTCGGTCAACACGCGCGCGATGCCGATGAGTTGGTCCTCATGCCACACGCCGATATTGGTCGTCACCGCAAATGCCGGCGTAGCGCGGGCAA
>JBDTXZ010000184.1:0-6654 GCA_040005935.1 bacterium
TACCTACTCGGCCAGGTGGACGTCCTGCCACTCGGCGGCTTCGACTCGTCGCCCATCGCGATGGCTCAGGGTCCCACTAGGCGCGCACGCGGCGAAGCGTTCTTCAAGTACGTCAAGGAGACACTGGGTGCCAATGCAAGCGCGATCATCGTACCTGAATGCGGGCACAATGATCGCTGCATGTTCACGGCAGATGTTGTGTTCCCGACAATCTTCCCGTGAGGCGACGAGGAGTGCGCAACACCCTGTCATCCCGCAGGAGCGAGTGCAACGAGCGAGTGTCGGGATCCATCGTACGGGTCCCCGAAGCAGGCTACTGCGAAGGGAAAATGGATCCCGACGGTCGCTCCGCTCCTGCGGGATGACATAGCACGGAGGGTGTTGCGCCCACCAGTTGAGCTCACCGTTACAGCACTTACGTCCGCACGCCGCCGCCCACGTTGTCGAGAATGAGGATCGTCCGCTTCTCGCCACTCAGCAACGGAACGACGACTTTCACCGGTCGATCAGGACATCCACAGGCGCCGTGTACGCGTTGACGACGCGGAGTGCGGTCTGGCCGGTAGAGCAACACGTTGTCGGAGAGTCGCTACCGCACGCAGCAACGAAGGACAGGAACGCGATAGAGCCAGTCCCGCGGAGAATCGCATGAATCACCCGAGTTGAATTGACAGCGCGTGCCGAAAGACATCGCGCGGATCCCAACATGCCTTCACCCTCTGCAGTCGAGGATAGTTCGCCCGGAAATAGAGCGTGTGCCACGGAACGCCCGAGGTATTCCACGCAGGGTCCGCAAGATCAACGTCGGGATGATTGATGAACGCACCACCAACCGTATCACTCGGCACCGGTACACCGCCGGTTTCCGAAAATAGCTCGCGGAAAAACGCCCTGACCCACGCGAGATTCTTCGCCTCGTCGCTCGGATCAAGCCATCCAGTCGTGCACGCGATGTCGAGAATCGAGTCGCGTTGCGCAGACGCCGTTGCATCCGGCGCGATGGTGTTGATCCGGCCGCCGTATGTCGCGAGACCGAGCATCCCGCCCATGATGTCGTGATCCGTACGCGTCAGGTAGTCGTACACCACCAGAATCTGCGCATCCGTGAGCCGCTTCTTCAGCAACGCGTCCTTCACCTTGGCGCTCACACCGCCGGGCGGAGCCGCAAATAGTTCGGGCAGTGGATTCAACGCAAAGTCCAGCCACGACATCCGCGCGACCTCTCGACCACTCGATGCAATCACCCCTTCGCTCACTGCCGCGATATGCTCGTCCCAAAGCCGCTCGGCATCTGCGCCGGCTGTGCTCACGCCGCGGATGATAATCTTGCCGAACTGTTGGCGATGGATCTCGAATAGCGTCCAGAGCGAGGCGAATTTGGAATCGGCGTCGCTGTGTCTCTCACACCATATACCGTGATTCCTGCACAGTCTTAGAAAGGACGACTGGTCGATATCACTCCAGTTCCATTCCGTCTTGAATGTTGTGATCGACTCCGGCGCCCGCGGCAATAGCACGCTCGGATTCTCCACGCCGCGCGCATCGGTCGAGCGGAACCAGTAGCGCGTGACCACACCAAAGTTGCCACCACCGGCGCCGGTGAGCGCCCACCAAAGCTCGCGATTGGGGTCGGTCGTCTCTCGCGTTGCCACCACGCTATTCGCCTTACCGCGTTCGTCCACCGTGACCACTTCGACGCCGTACAGATAGTCCGCGGCGAGCCCCAGTTGTCGGCACAGAAAGCCAAATGCGCCACCGGCGACGTGTCCGCCCATGCCGATGCCGGGCCATTCGCCGAGTGGTACGACGACGCCCCAGTTCTCGAAGAGCGTGCGGAATGTTTCGCCCACTGTGGCGCCAGCCTCGACGGCGATGGCACCACGCTCCGCATCGTGATAGATGCGCTTCATGGGCGAGATATCAATGATCGCGCGCACGTCAGGATCCGACACGAATCCTTCGAGGCAATGTCCGCCGCCCGTCACGACGAGGCGGCGGCCTTCGCTTACGGCATCTTCGATCGCCGAGATGACCTGAGCGGTCGAGCTCACTAGTCGGACGTAATCGGGGTTCGCCTTGAACCGCTTGTTGAACTGCTTGTCGACGACCGCAGCGTATCGCGGATCATCGCGGGCAATCTTGTCGGAATCGATCTGGGTGTCCTGCGATAGTTCTGTAGGCGTCATTATTCTCCTTTCAGTGCTGGGGCGAGCTGCTCGCTAAGTATCCGGAAGCCCGAGCTTGTACAACGTGGACGCATTCCCACGCATTACCATGGTCGCGATCTCCTCGGCACGCGCGCGCGTGATCTCGTTATCACGCATCATGCCGGTGAGCGCGATTGCGAGTGCTTGTCGCCCCGTGGTTGTCGCAATCCAGGCCGCGAGCTCCCAGCCGGCGTCCGCATTTGTGACGAACGCGTCTGTGCCAAAGAGCACGCGATCCGGATACTGCGTGAGCCACCCTCGCAGGATATCGGCCAGCATCTTCGGCGAGTACACCAGCGTCATCACCGACATGTCGACGTAGACGTTCGGCTTGCCGAGCATTGCGCCCGCCTGATTGGCAAAGATGCCGCCACCGTGCACGATGACGAAGTGCGTTCCGCGAAGCGTCGAGTCGTTGAAAGCCGGTTCGAGCAAGAGGGGATCGCTCCCAGCCACGCGGTAGAATCCGCCGCCGCCCTCGTACGCATGAATGTGGACCGCCATGCCGAGCCGTCCGGCCTCACGCGCGATCTCCCGAAACAGGAAGTCCTGTAAAGCCTTGTACTCGGCGTGCGTTGGCGTGCCGCCATTCGCATACTGAGCGTACACTTGTCGCGCGATACCCACCGACGGCTCGTCGAAGTCGAGCTTGCGCAGGTACGCCGCTTCGAACTTCACGGCGATGCATCCGTCCTTGCGCTGGCGCTCGAGCGTCGGCGTCACGACCATGCGCAGGTATAGGTCGAGCGTTGATGGCAGCCGCGCAATGTGAAGATCCGTCATGTAGCGGACGAGCAGACGCTGCTCGAGCGGATACAACGCACGATAGTCCGGCGTTGTTTGCTCGGCCGCGGTGGAGAGGGGCAGCATCAGCGCGTCTGCATAAGACGCCCAGCGAAAACGAGGCGGTGCAAGACCCGGCCCCATTGCGATCCGGTTTGCAACCATGACCTCCGTACCGATGCGGTCGAGCACCCATTCGGGGAATCGAGTCCCTTGCGCGGTGGCCACGCGTTTCATCTCCGCGCGCAGCTCGGTCAAGTGCGGCTCGGCGAGATCGTTGTACTTGTATCCGTACAGTGCCTTGTACGCGGCAAGCCATGTCGGGCTTTCGGGACGCAGCCGCATGGGCGGGTCGGCCGGAACAAGTCCGTCCAGCGGAAGTGCGTCGGAGTCGGAGTCGGCTGGCGACACCGAGTTCACATGTGTGTGGTTGTCGACCGCTCGGATCTTGCCGATGAACTTCGCGAGGGACGAGTCTACGGGCGATTGCGCGTGCGCGGTGGAACTGCAAATCGCGCACAGTGCAACAACAGCGAGGTGCATACGCATTGTGGCTGTCTCCCGTAATAGTGGTAATGAGCGTGGTGCCTACCAGCTTTTCGTCTTTATTGCATTGGCAACGTCGATCGCAACAATGCGATTCCCGGCATCGTTCAAGTGAAGCTCGTCGCCGCGAAGGGACGCAGGCGGGATGTCGTTGGCCGCATTCGTCGAGTCGCGTACACTGCGCGGATTGTACGCGGCAACCAGCGTGCGGCGCACATCAAGAAAGTTCGACGGATATGCGGTCGCAAGGCGAGCGTTGAGCGCAATAATCGTATCGTAGTTGGCGCCAGTTTTCGCTTCGCCATCGAATTCGCCGTTGAGGACCGATAGCACGAGGAAGTGTCGTCGTCCCTCGAGATGGGCGACGGCTTGTGCGATGTCGCTCACGACGGTGTCAGGGTTTGCGTAGTTGTTTCGCCCCATCCAGAAGATTGCGACGTTCTTGCGGTACACGCTATCGGCCAGCACGCGCACGAGGATCTGGCTTGACGTTTGCCCGCCTACGCCGTTGTTGTGAATCGGCCGTCCGAGAAGTGTCGAGACATCGCCGAGCATGCCGCCGCCCTCGATCAAGCTGTCGCCCCAACCGACGATGTCGAGTTCCGGATTCGGCGCGGTCGCAGACGACGAGCAGCTAACGGCTGCGACCAGGTATACCGCGAGAAGAGGTCGTTTCATTGTCGCCTGTCGTTCTGAACGTAGCGAAGGACTGGTGAATGCAACCGGTGGACGCACCGCTATCGTGATATGTCATCCGCATGAGCGGAGCGAGTGTCGGGATCTACTATCCGTCTAACCTCGGCCTGCCTCGCAGAGTATACGGAAGATCCCGACACTCGCTCGCTGCGCTCGCTCATGCGGGATGACACTGCGGCGTTGCGGTCATCGCTGGAACTCACCAGTCGTTCGCCTCGCTCAGGACGACACTTCGCCGCGCGCGACAATTGCCGTCGCGGCGAGATCGCCTGTCACGTTGAGCGTTGTTGCAAACAGATCCGGCAACGCATCCACCGCGATGAGAATGCCGATCCCCTCGGCCGGCAATCCGATCACCGCGAAAAGCGGCGTCAGCATGATGAACGCGCCGCGTGGTATGCCCGGCACGCCGAACGCAAGGAACACCGTCGCGAACGCTACCGTCGCCAACTCGCGCGCGTGAAGCGGCACGCCGTAGAACCAGCCAACGAACAACGCGCCCATCGTCCACGATACCGGCGCCGCGATCTTGAACGTGGACACGGCAAGTGGCAAGACAAAGCCGGTGATGCTCTTTGGCAACCCGAGCCCAAGCTCCGCACTCTCGACAAGTGCAGGCAGCGACGCAATCGACGAACTCGAGCTGAATGCGATGAGTTGTGCCGGAAGCACCGCGCGCGCGAACCGGCCAATCGGAACACCGCCGAACACTGCGACGACGGGATAGAGCAACAGGATGACGACGATGCACCCAATGGAATACGCCGCGATGTAAAACCCGATCGCGCCGGCGAGCCCCGCACCAACATGCGCCGCAAGTGGCAGCATGAGCGCAAACACACCGATGGGCGCAAGCAACACGATCCATCGCACCAGCACGAGCATCGCCGCAGCAAGCGCGCGGAAGAAGCCGAGCAGCGCATCACGCGCCGGTTCCGGTGTGCGCGTGATCGCCAAGGCAAAGAGCAGTGTGAAGATGATCAACGGCAGCATCGCGCCGCTGGCTGCCGCCGCAATGGGATTGGACGGAATGAGCGACGTCAGCCATGCCGACGCCGTCTGCTGTTGACCGCCACCAGCGAGCTGGCTCGCGGCTTCGACGGCGCCGGCGGGAAGTGCCGGACGTGACGCGACGTCACGTGGAAGGAGCGCGAAAAGTGTTGGTGCCAGCGGAATCACCAACGCAGCAACGCCAGTCAGCAACAGTCCGAAGACAACCAGTGTTCGTCCGCCAAGCCGGCCGATAGCCCGCACGTCAGAGGCCGACGCAACGCCGGTGATGAGCAGCGAGATCACCAGCGGAATCACGGTCATGCGAATCGCGTTCACCCACATCGTGCCAATCGGAGTGAGTAGATCGGCGGCGTGGGTGAGCGACTCATTGCCAGTCGCGCCGATGATGGCCCCGCCGGCAATCGCGACTCCAAGTGCGACGAGAACGCGCGTGCTTTCTTTCATGTCTAGTCGGGGCGTTGGGAGGAGGCTGACGGCTGACAGCGAGCCGTCAGCAAGCAGTCGGTTACATCATCAAGTCGCCGCCGTTGATATCCAGCGAAGTACCGGTGAGGTAGCCTGCAGCTTCCGATGCCGCGAAGCAAATGAGGTCCGCCACTTCGAGCGAGGTGCCAAGCCGCGGAACAGGGTAGCTCGTCGCCAGCCGCTTGAGCGTCTCGTCCGACGCGTACTCGTGCGTCAGCTCCGTGTCGATCATGCCGGGACAAATCGCGTTCACGGTAATGCCGTACTTTCCCAGCTCCTTCGCCGCCGCGCGCGTGAGGCCGAGCAACCCAGCCTTCGACGCCGTGTAGTGCGCGCCGCCGAGTGTGCTCACCATGCGTCCGGCAGACGACGAGATGTTGATGATGCGTCCATACTGCTGCGCCTTCATTGCAGGAAGCACGGCCTTCGTGAGCAGGAACGGAGCAGTGAGATTCACCTCGAGCGCCTCGCGCCATTCGTCCGCCGATAGCTCGGCAAATCGAGTCGAACGCGCCAGCGCCGCGTTATTCACCAGAATATCAACTCGGCCAAACCGCTCGAGTGTTTGCTGTACGATCTCGTTGGGCATGCCGTGCGCCGCGATGTCACCCGATACCGCGAACGCGCGTTCGCCGAGCGAATCAACGACGTCCTGCGCTCGCGCCAAATCCCGCACATTGACGGCCACCGATGCGCCGCGCTGGTAGAGCCGCTCCGCGGCGGCGCGCCCGAGGCCACGCGCTGCGCCAGTGACGATGGCCACGCGTCCAGTGAAATCGGCGAGTTGGCTTTCGTGCGAGATGGGAGTGACCGAGAGAGAGGAACATGTCATCCCGCACGAGCGAAGCGCGTGTCGGGACCTGGCATGCAAAGGACGTAGCGGGGCTTCGGCGCAAGAAAGTCGATCCCGACAGTCGCTCGCGATGCTCGCACCTTCGGGATG
>JBDTXZ010000185.1:0-6651 GCA_040005935.1 bacterium
TCGCGGTGTGAGGTGCACGGCCGACCAGGTGATGATCGTGAATGTGGCGCAGCACGCCATCGACCTCTGCGCGCGAATGCTGGTGAGCCCCGGCGACGCCGTGTTGCTGGAAAATCCGTGTTACCCTCCGGCGCGCGGAATCTTCGCCGCCACCGGTGCGCGCCTGGTGGATGTTCCAGTCGACCTCCATGGAATGGACGTTGTCGCAGGGCGTGCGTTGACACCGTCATTCCGGCTCGCCTTCGTGACGCCATCGTACCAGTCGCCGCTCGGTGTCACATTGTCGCTCGAACGACGGCATGCGCTGCTCGATTGGGCGAGTGACGCCGGGGCGTGGATCGTCGAGGATGACTACAACGGCGAATACCGGTATGACGCCGCTCCGGTGCCCGCAATGCAGGGCCTCGATGCGCATGGCCGCGTGCTTTACATCGGAAGCTTCAGCAAGTCGTTCGCGCCCGCGATGCGTCTCGGCTATCTCATTGTTCCACCATTGCTGGTTGAGCCCTTCGCACGCGCGCGCATGCTGTTCGATCGCCACTCGCCGGTGCCTGAGCAGGCAGTCCTCACCGATTTTATCGTCGACGGTCACTTCGCGCGTCACATCCGCCGCACGAAAGCGGTGCATCAGGAGCGGCAGCGTGTCTTTCTCAACCTCGCTGCGCGGGAGCTCGCTGGACTTCTCACATTCAACGAGGCACCGGCGGGCATGCGGCTGCTCGGTTGGCTTCCGCCTGGTTCGGACGATCGCGCGATAGCCGCTGAGGCGGCACGCCGAGGCGTCGTCGTGGAGCCGATGTCGAAGCATCTCGAGGCGGGCTCGGAGCGCCGCGGGCTCATGTTCGGTTACGCGTCGTATCCGGCGGTGCAGACACGCATTGCAATGCGAGTGCTGGCGCAGGTGATTCGCGGGATGCAGAAAGCCGGCGACGCTTGAGCGGAGTGTCATCATGAGGTAGCGACGACCGTGTCCGACTCTTTCACAGTGATTGAGCACGAGACACCTTGTCGACATGAAAGCAGCGCCTACGCCCGAGCCGCCGCGCCTGACCCGCCGATTCGGCCTTCTGCCGGCCACGGCGCTCAACATGACCAACATGATCGGCGTCGGACCGTTCATCACGATCCCGTTGCTCATGTCGGCGCTCGGCGGCCCGCAGGCGTTACTGGGCTGGATCGTCGCGCTCATCATCGTCGTCTGCGACGGCATGGTGTGGAGCGAGCTCGGAGCCGCGATGCCGGGTTCGGGTGGATCATTTCACTATCTGCGCGAAGCGTTCGGCCGAGAGACATTCGGACGCCTGATGGCGTTCCTGTTCGTGTGGCAATTCGTGCTCAGCGGCCCGCTGGAAATCGCGTCGGGTTATATCGGCTTCGGCGATTACGCGAGCTACATCTGGAAGGGCATGACGCGAACCGACGCGATCATGCTCATCACCGCGATCGGCGTGATCAACATCGCGCTGCTGTACCGGCGCATCCATTCCATCGCCACGCTGACAATCACGCTCTGGATCGGGACGCTCGTCACGGTCGTCGCGGTGATCCTCGCCGGCGCGCTGCACTTTGACGCGCACATCGCGTTCGACTTCCCACCCGGCGCATTCAACCTCTCGATCGGATTCTTCCTTGGACTCGGCGCGGCGTCACGCATCGGCATCTACGATTATCTCGGTTATTACGACGTCTGTTATATCGGCGACGAGGTGCGCGATCCAGGGCGCGTCATCCCGCGCTCGATCCTCATCAGCACCGCCGCAGTCGCAGTGATCTACCTCGGTATCAATCTCTCGATCATCGGCGTGGTGCCGTGGCGCGAGTTCGTGCCGGCGGCCAGCCATCCCGAGTCGAATTTCATCGTCTCGATCTTCATGCAGAAGTTGTATGGATCGAAGGTCGCAACGGCGTTCACTGTGCTCGTGCTGTGGACGGCGTTCGGCTCCGTGTTTGCGCTGTTACTCGGCTACTCGCGCATCCCATACGCGGCGGCGGAGAGCGGATACTTCTTTCGTGTTTTTGGACGCCTGCATCCCACGAAAGATTTTCCGTACATCTCGCTCGTCGTGCTCGGCATCATCTCCATCGTCGCCGGATTCTTCTCGCTCGGCACGGTGATCGACGCGCTGATCGTCACGCGCATCCTGGTGCAATTCATGGGGCAGATCATCGGGCTCATTCTGCTGCGCCGCACGGCGCCGGATATGCCGAGGCCGTATCGGATGTGGCTGTATCCGGTTCCGGGTCTTGTGGCGTTGTTCGGGTGGATCTTTGTCTTCGCAACCACGCAACCGCAGGTCATCCTGTTCGGCGTGGGCGTGTTGGCATTGGGTGGCGTTGCCTTTCTCGCGTGGTCATGGAACACAAAGCGCTGGCCGTTTGCTCTCGTGGTAGCGGCGTGAGGCGACCCATCGCAGTCCTGATCGGGTGCGTGCTTTACAGCGTGCCGAGTGGGGCGCAGGAACGACGGATGCTTCAAGATGGCTGGCAGGTGGGCTGCGGAGAATCTTCGCGGAGCAGCGCGGTGGTGTCGAGTGGATGGAACGTGTCGCGAGTGTCCATTCCATCGTCATCACCAGCGGCGTCGGAAAGAGGGCAGTAAGTCTCCATGCGCTCAGAGACTCCGTCGTTGCAATGGCTCGACACCGGCGTTCCTGGGCCGAACGTGCTTCTGCCGGTTTCTCTTTTGCGCGACTGGTCGGGCTCCCTTCCGCCGAAGGACGGTCGCGCCATACAGGCAACATTTCGCTGGCAGGGAGCGGGAGACGCGACCGACTACGATCGCGCGTGTGATGTCAACGACGCGGCGGCGATACTCGCTGTCGGTGCTGGGCAAGCGATTGCCTTGTACGCCGAAGGGGCGATGCCGATCGCGTGGAAGCCGACGACGACCGGTGGAATGCTGCTGGCCCAACTCTACACGTCTGAGAGGAGGGGGCTCCCGAAGGAGTTGCCGATGGTGCCTCCACATCTCACGTGGGAATCCGTCGGCGAGTTCACAACGGACGGCGCAGTCCTTCGGTTGTGCCACGCAGCAGAAGCTGGTGATGCTAAGGCGGCCCTCTCAACGTTGGATGTTCAACTGGCAGCAGGCCGCTACCAGGTCGAGAGCGCAACCCTTCATGACCCCCAGATGGAGCTCTGGCTCGTTCGGCTCGAGCCGATCTGACGCTCGCGAACTTCCTCACTGCGCCAGCGGATTCGGTCGCAGCTGAAAGTGCAGCACCTTGCTCGTCGTTCCCTTCCCCGTCTCCATGTGGAATGGCGCGCGCGTACTCACCGTCGCCCACAATCCTCGACCCTTCCACCCAGCCGCCGGATCGTCGATGCGCCCGTCCATCCACTTCGTGTAAAAGCCAAGCGGATACGGTACGCGCATGATCACCCATTGCCCATCCTTCAGCGCAAGCAGCGCCTCCGATGCATTGCCGGTGTTGATCGGCGTGTTCTTACCGAGACCCAGCACGTCGAACTGATCGACCCACGTGTAATAGCTACCTTCGGCACTTCCAGACTCGGTGACGCCCTTCATCTGCGGCAACGGCTCGGTGTAAAGCGTCCATCCTTCCGGGCAGTGCTGACCAGTCGCTGTTGGACCGTTAAGAGGCCCAGTACACTTTCGGCGATCGAAGCTCGCCATGTGCCCGCTCGCTAACGCGACCCACGCCACGCCGTCGCGATCGACATCCATCCCACGTGGCGAGAAGCCTTGCACCTTCGCCTTCTTGTTGGCGTACGGCGGCTCGTAGTACTCGGCAAGCGCCGTCTCGGGCGGATGCGCGCCTGGCACGAGTCGTACGACACCGCCTGGAAATCCGAGCGACGAACCCCAGACGGAGCCGTCTGGCGCTGGCGCCACAGAATACAGTCCATTGTTGATGCGTCGGTCCTTCGTCGGGTCCATCGGTTGGTTCGGCTCGGTGTAGTCGTCGCGCTTGCCGTTGCCGTTGGCATCGAGGACAAGTGCCGTCCACCCCTGCGACTTCTCTTCGTCGCCCGTTTCGTCGAACATCTTCGTGTCCAACCAGCCGACGACGGGCCCACCACCACTCGTCCACAACGTTCGATGCGCGTCCTCCGCGAACATTAAATGATGTGTGCCGAAGCACGTGTTGATGTGCGTCAGCTTCTTTGTTTTCGGATCGTACATCGCGAGTTGGCGTCCCGACCGATTCAGCGGGAACAACTTCGCCGACGGATGTTGTGAACCTGCTTTACAGAACGCCGGATTGTCGGCGCCGCGGATAGCCGACGTGATCCACACGCGGCCCATCTCGTCGAGCATCGGATTGTGAACGTTTGCCTTGCTCGTCCAGAGTACGGTGTCGCCCCAATAGGCTGATGGTGCTCCCGTCGGTGGACCAGATGCCGGTCCCATGCTTGTGTCACGCACAGTGAGCGGCACGCGCGTAATCGTGTTGTGCACGGGATCCAGCACGGGCAGGTAGTCCGCGCTCAACTCGAGTGATCCGTAGAGCAACCCGTTCGCGTTGATGGTGGGGTTGCGCCGGTCGGTGGAGACGACGTCGTGCAGGTACGCCTTGGGATCAGCCCAGTCCCATTCTGTAATGACGAGGTTGCGCTCGAGGCCCTGCGGCCGTCGCGGCGGCACGGGCACCTCGCCGGCTGCAATGCGATCGGTCCAATCGGCGAACATCTTGAGTGGGCCGGTGTGACCGAGCTGACCAATGGCCGACGTCATTTGCGAACCCGCCTGTCCGGATTGCACGCGCCGCTCCCACTGCGCGAAGCTCGACGGCAACGACTTGAACGCGGCGGGAATCTCGCGCGTGCCCTTGCTGCCGAGTTGGTGACAGGCCATGCACGTGCCGGACTTGATCGTGCGCACGAAGTCCGCTTGCGACTTGACGTTCGGCGAGATGCCGTTGCCTGTGGGACCGGTGCCAGGGAACTCGCTCTTATCCGGCACCTTGAGCAGCGAGAGCCAATGACCTGCTGGGTAATACGCCGCCGCGGCGCGCGCGCTAGGCGCCGGCACGGCGCGAAGGGCCAGCGTCTTGCCGCATTCGCTCTTCGACTTGGGCGAATCCACGAGGCCGTAGCCACGCACCCACACGTTGTACGTCGCCTTGGGAAGGTCGGGTATGAGGAAACGACCTTGATCGTCCGTGACGACGATCCGCACGAATTTCGTCGGCAGATCGTTCGTCTCCGCAATGACCCACACGCCGGCTTCCGGCCCGCTCGGGCCGGTGACGACGCCGCCGATGTCGTTGACACCGACGCGTACAGAGGTGTGCTTCGATGGGAGTGCGACCGCGCCGAGCGCCACGAATGCTGCAAGGGCGCCCGTGCCAAAGACTCGTCCAATCATCGTGTCCTCCGTTCAGGCACGTACTCGTGAGACGTCATTCTCCGGAGCAATCGTCATGATCATCGTGCACGTCTTCGTCCACGTAAAGCCCGACGCTGTGGATGCCTTCAAGACCGCATCGCTCGAGAATGCGCGCAACAGCGTGGCCGAGCCTGGTGTCGTTCGTTTCGATGTCATCCAGCAGGACGATGACCCCACGCAATTTGTGCTGCTGGAGATTTATCGTACTCCGGCTGACCCGGCCAGCCACAAGGAGACAGCCCACTACGCCACCTGGCGCGACACCGTTGCTCCGATGATGGCCGAGCCTCGGCGAGGCGTAAAGTATCGCGCGCTGTTTCCAGGGGCCGCGGAGTGGGAACGCCCGCGGTGAGTGGCGACATGGGAGACTTGGATGGCCGGCGTTGTGGAAAGGGGGTAGCATTGCTCCGTCCGTCAGCTCACTAGACACAAGACACGCGAGACACAATGAACCTTGTAGTTATCGGCGGAAGCGGGCGTATCGGCGCGAAGCTCGTCCGCATCCTGCGCGAAGAGGGTCATCGGGCGGTGCCGGCGTCACGAGCCTCGGACGTCAACACTCTTACGCGTGAAGGTCTCGCTGCGTCGCTCGAAGGTGCCGACGTCGTCGTCGACGTATCGAATGCTTCCGGACTCGACGCCGCAGCAACGTTGAAGTTTTTCGAAACGTCCACCGCAAATCTCCTGCATGCCGAAGCAGGCGCTGGCGTACGTCACCACGTCGCCTTGTCCGTGGTGGGCACACAACGACTTTCCGAGGCCGGCTACTTTCGCGCCAAGATCGCGCAGGAGAAACTGATTGAAGAGTCGTCGATTCCCTACTCAATCGTTCAAGCGACGCAGTTCTTCGAGTTCATCTTGGGAATCGCTGACGGCGCGACCGTCAACAACACGGTGCGCTGCCCATCTGCCCTGATCCAGCCAGTGGCAGCCGACGATATCGCGCGCGTGGTCGCCGACGTTGCGACAGCATCACCGTTGAATGGCATCGTCGAAGTAGCAGGCCCCCAGCAGTTTCGGCTTGACGAACTCCTTCGACTCAGGCTCAGCGCGCGGCACGATCCGCGCGACGTGATCGCCGATCCGCGCGCGCGCTACTTCGGCGCTGCGCTGGCTGAGCGCACGCTCGTACCCGGCAACGATGCACGCCTCTGCCATACCCACGTGCGAGATTGGCTCATTTCCTTGCAGGAGAAACCATGACCAAGTCCATCCTCCTGATCACAGGCGATGGTGGCGAGTGCTATGAGACGCTTTTCGCTGTTCACCGATTCCGCGAAGCCGGTTACACGCCGATA
>JBDTXZ010000186.1:0-6650 GCA_040005935.1 bacterium
GTCGCGACAGCTCGAGTCGGTATATAAGGCGGCGTTTGTCTCTACAGCGGGCGGCCGAGATCTCGATCAGGTGGCGCAACTTGTCGGTGTGGAGCGACGCACGCGTTCGTTCGCGACGGGCTCGGTCATCTTTGCGTCCAACTCGCCGGCGACTGGCGACATCGCGATCAACGCGGGCACGCGTCTCTCCACCGCGCAGGCACCGCTCGAAATCTTCGAGACGAGCGAGGATCGCACGTTGCGTCGTGGCGATCTTACCGTCGACGCGCCCATACGCGCGATTGCCAGTGGACCCGAAGGCGTCGTTCCCGCTCGCGCCATCGCCGTGATTCATCGGCCCATCCTCGGTGTCGACTCGGTGTCGAACACGCAGGGCACCACGCTCGCGGGCGACGACGAGACTGACGAAGGGCTACGCGCGCGCGCGTCGCGTGCACTCGAAGGCGCCGGTCGCGCCACCCGCGGCGCGCTGCTGGCAGCGCTCGGCGAACTGCCGAACATGAAGGAGAAGTTCGCGCGCATCGAAGAGGATCATCTCACGCGACCCGGTGTCGTCATCGTGAACGTCGCGGCGCCAATGACGTCGGCCGAAGCGGCGCAGGCAGTTGTATTGCTCGACGAAACGCGTCCTGCGGGCGTGCGGCTGTTGCACAACATCGATGCACCACCGGCGCTGATCACGAGCATTCCACCAAACCCGCGCGACGATCCGCTCGCAGCGCCGCCGCCGGAAACGGTCGTCGAGGGGCTGTATCAGTTGATGCGCGTCCGCGCCCTCATCCTGCCCATATTGCCCTCGCTCCCCAGCGCGGATCGCGCGACGCTTCAGCAAAAGGGGCGCGACGTTATTGCTGCACTCATTGGCGACGCCGGCATCGGCGAGACGGTCGTCTACAACCGCATCATCGCAGCGATGATGCAGCTGGACGGAGTGCTCGACGTCGCGCTCGAGTTGTATCCGAAGCCCGGTGGCACTGCGCTACCCGGACCGCGCCAACAGAACTTCTCGCCGCCGAAAACGCTGCGCCCAAAACTCGCCGACGACGATCTCACGGTTGAAATCGCGAGCGAGATTGTCGCGTTCGATGTGACGGTGACCATCGTGCTCACCGACTTCGCCAAGGCGACCGGCAATCTTGTCGACAACCTCGCCGACGCCCGCGCGGAGGTCGCCGGTCTGCTCCAGGATCGCGTCTCTGGCGTTGGTGCGCCGATTACGCCAGGCGCATTGCGCGCGCAGGCGCCGCCTACGGTGAGCTACAGCGTCTCGACGCTCGCCTACACCGTTCAATATCTCGAAGCGGGGCTCGTGGTGAACGAACCGAATCCGTCAATCACGCTCGGTGAGCTCGAGCGTCCGTGGATTCGCAGCGTGACACTCACGGAGTCGTCCGGATGAGCGGCCGAGCGGCGGTAGTGCTTTCGCGTTTTCCTGCGCATCTGGATGCGGCGCGTCCGGGGAAACAGCTCACAGTCGTGGCCGATGCCGTGTCGGTTGGCCTCGACGACCTGTCGGCGTCGCTGGCGAACATTCGTCGCTCCCATCGGCTTGCGCATGCTGATGCGACATCTGACATCCAGCTGCTTGGGGCATTACACCGCATTGGTGCGGACGAGTTTGCACCCATCGAGGCGCGCGTTGAGCGACTGCTTCAGGCTGCGCAGGCTTTAGAGGATGCGGCAGACGCGACGGCGCGCGACGTTGCTGCCGAGGCGCTGTGCGACTTGCTTGCCGTGACAGCCGCGCGGCCGCGACTCGCGCTCTTCGCGCCCCCGACGACTGGAGGCGCGCCACCAGACCTTGCCGCCGCATCCGTTGCGCTGGTGAAGGCCACGCGCGCGTTGGTGAGCTACGAGGGCAAGCGCGAGAGCTATCGCGCGCGTGTGCGGGCCATCTGTGCGATACACTCGCGCGGCAACGGGACCGTGAGCGCGTTGCTCGAGGCGGCGACGTCGGCGTTGGATCTCGAGATCGACGGCGCGCGCGCGCGAGCATTCAAGGCGGAGCTGCGGCCCGTTGTCACCGTGACGCAGACAGCCGCCGCGGCAACAACGTCGTACGGATACGTGGTTGTCGCGCGATCGTTGTCGAAGAACGTCGATCGGCAAAGTGCAGTCGTTACAACGACCACGGGCAACGCGTTGCTGAGTGTCGTTGCCGGCAACGTGCTCACGTGGACGCTGCCGCCGGATGCGCGTGACTTCCTTGTCTTCCGCGTGTCGAACGGCGCGGACGCAATGGCTGTCGGGCTGCTTACGCCTGTTGCGCTGTCTGGTACGACGACGACGTTCACCGACTCGGGCCAGCCGGCCATCGCGGGCGTGATCGACGCTGAGGCGGACAACGCGCTCTTCCACAGTAGGGACAGGTTCTGGCACGCGGCGTTCGTTCGTGAGCGCGCACCAGTTGTCGGCGCGCCGGCCGGCGGCTCCGAGATCATCGGGATGGAAGAGAATCCGGTGCGTCGCGAGACAACGCCCGACACACCGCGCATCAACACCGAGCTCTTTCCCGTCTATCGCCGCGGCTTTGGCCGGTCGCTACTCCAGGTGCACGTCACTGGCATCGGGAATCGCACGCTTGGCCCTATGCTGGTGAATCGCGACGAAGGGCGCGGCATCGGCTTTTCCGGTAAGGTGCCCGACGGTTCGCTGCTCGTGTTCGACGAAGCAGGGAAAGCCACACTCGATGGGGCGGATGTGACGACGAACGCATTTGCGTGGCAAGGCGCGTGCTTCGCGTCGAACGACGACGACCCCGCTGCGCCGCACGACTTTGTGTTCGACGGAACCGGTGTTACCGGCGACCGTCGCGCCGTGTTCGCTGTCGCAACGCCGTTCGACGCGCTTGACGGTGCATTCGTATTTCCGTCCGCCGGTAATCCGCTCACCGTTCCGGGCGTTGGCATTGGCACAACGCGCTACGCGTTCTTCGTGCAGGAAGCGCACTTCTCCGGCGCCGACGACAGCGTGAGCCCCGCTGTGCCGATTCCGACGTCGCCGAGGACGCATGTTGGTTTCCTGGACGCCGCTGTGTTTGCGCCGCCGCCGGATGCCGCGCAACAACCGGCCGCCAACGTCTCGCTGTCGTGGCTCGAGCACGAAGCGTTTGCGCTCCGCATTCTGCTTCCGCGCCGCTTCTCGTCGTTCGACATCACGGGCAAGCCGGCCATGACGGAGCTCGTACGTCGTGCGCTCGAGCGGCATCGGCCCGCTGGCGTCGACGTGCGCGTCGAGTACGTGGATGATCGATGGGTCCTCGGCACCAGTGACGTGACCGCAGGCAGCAGTCCTGATCCGATTCTCAGTCTTCGCGGCGGAAGCGTCCTGTGGACGTCGCCCGCTCCAACGCCCTAAGGAGCTTTCCCATGGCACTGGACTTTACAAGGACGAACGTGGTTCCGGGCGAGCCGGTCACGGCGCAGGCGTGGAACGCCATCGTGGATGGACTCTTCGAGGTGCAGGCGATTCTCGCCACCGGCAGCGGAACGGTGCGCGTGGCCGTCACCGGTGATCAACGCGACATCGACGCCGCGCGCGTGGTCGCGACAGATGCGGCGGGCGTGCGGTACGAGGCCGTCCAACAACTCGCGCCTGGCGATCCATTCGTCTTCCCTAAACTCACCGCCGGTGCGTACACCATCACCGTCTCGGCGCCAGCGTGCACGAACGGAACGGGCAGCGTCACGATCGCCAACGATGGAACGGCGACGCCGAATCCTGTGCCCATCGCACTCGCGTTCGCGGGCGCGCGCATGCCCAACGTGCTCGGCGCAAAATGGAAGGACGCGGCTGCGATTGTTGCGCCGGTGAACCCCCGCGTGCTCGACGCGGCGGGAAAAGGCGTGCCTCTCATTGGGTTCGACCCCGGGTACGCTGACCTGCCGGTGCTCATGCAGTGGCCCGATCCCGACGAGATCATTCCCGCGGCAAAGAATCCGTTCGTCATCGTGGCGGCGGTCATCAAAGCGGCGGTGCTCGTGCCGACGCCGAACTTCATTGGACTCACCGTTGCGCAGGCGCAGGTCGAAGCCGCCAAGAGCGGACTGCTGATCAAGGTCGTCTAACGCATCCGACTGCCACCATAGAGGAGCATCATGGCTAACGTAATCAATCAAGCATTCCTGACGAAGGCGATCAGCGTCGAGAGCGTTGCAAAGATCAGCGACTTCGTTGTGTTCAAGCAGCCGCCACAAGTCATCAAGCAGAACCCGGCAGCAGGCACGCCGGTCATCGCGGGAATGACGATCGAAATTCAAGCCGTGTCCCTGTCCGACGTTCCGTTCCGGGTGGTGGACGATAGGAAGGTGCTGGCCGTCAAGGACGTTGCCGTCGCTGACCTCAAGCACCTGTTCGAGAACGATCCGCGACTGATGGCCGCCGTGAAGTCGGGCACCATTCCGGACGCCGAACTCGGCGCCGTGACCAGGGCGATCAACACCGGCCTGGTCGGGAAGGGAATCTCCCCGAACGGAGTGTCGCCCACCGATGCTGCGGCGCTCGTGAAATCGATTGGCACCGCGGGCATCGTGGACTTCTAACGATGGCGATCAAGGCGACCGGCACGGGCGGCGGCGTCACGACCAGTGGCGTGACCGTCGATCGCGCGTACGAGTACTACAAGCAGGACGTGACGTGGCTCAAGTGGGCCAGCGCGGACGGCGTGGCGTCGCGCACGTTGACGCAGGCGCTGGCGCACAATGCGCTCGTCCGCAAGTTCACGGTGCGCGTCGGTGCGCAGCGCGCGGACGGAACCACCCTCGACAACTCGGGCCAGGTGCGTTTACAGACCGAGGCCGGCGGATCGAAGATCATCGTCGTCGACTTCGGCATGCTGCGCACCGTGTCTGGTGTGGGCCGAGTGGGGGGGCTGACGGGAGTCGATTTTCGGATTTGTTCGTTGCGGGCGTTCAGGGGCGATGGCTTTGGCAACACCGATCTCTACTTCGAAGACTGCGACGCTCCCGATATCGACGCGGAGGCCGTGCGTTCTGCGGAGTCCAACGCGTTTGAAACGCGCACGGACAAGGTGCGACTCAAGATCAAGACGTCGGCGACGTTGCCCCAGATTGCCGCAGCGGTGTATCTGCAGTTCCCCGACTTGCCGACCGACCTCGATCTCAGAATCAACGGCGGCTCGCCGGCGTGGTCGGCACCCGGTGTCGCACAGCCGAACACGCGCGGTTGGGATGCGACGACGCATCAACTCGTCGACCTGACGGCCGCATTGCAGGCGCTCACGGGTGATGCGCGCGACGCATCAGCCCTCGATGCCAGCATCTCGCTCGGCTCGCGCGTTCCGGGATTGTTGTCGCTCGAGTTGGTAACGGTGGATATCGCGTATCTCACGCGCATTGCGTTTGGCGACAGCGAGGACACGACGCTCGTGTTTGATCAGGAAGGCGAATACGACGTCGTGTTGCCGCTACCAACATGGGTCGCGAAGGTGCAGGAGGTGCGCTTTACGCTGGCCGGAACCGTTCCCTCGGAACGCATCCTTCAGCCGGTGGGTCCTCCGCGTGCGCTGCAATCCGGAGGCAGTGGCGCCGCCTACGACTTGATGCTCGACGTCGATCACGCCGGTTCCGCTCGACTTGATGCCGCGCTGCCGTTTACGGAGCTCGTCGGAGTGCGACTTCCCCTGCGTGCAGGCGTCGACGGCGCTGAAGTACGTGTGGTCCTGTACCAGGGCAATGCAGACGGGCCGACACTTCCGGTCGCGGCCGGAACGTCAACGCCAGTCGATATGCCGCCCGCGGCTGCCGCAGACGACGACGTATGGACGACGTTCCCGATGCCGAAACCGGTGAAGCTCGATCACAAGCTCACCTATTGGGCAGTCGTCGTGATCGGGCGCGGCGGTGCATCGTGGAGTTTAGGCAGCTTCTCCTCGCCGTCAGCCGTCGTACCCATTCGCCGCGGCTCGGCCACGGGCCCCTGGCATCCACTGCCGAACGTCATCGTGGATGGCTCCAACCTGGGCGCGCGAATTCGCGTCGTCGGCAAGGCACCGCCGACTGCGCCGGTTGCTCCGGTCATGGTCAGCGTCGTGGGCCACGCCGACGCGCACGTGGCCGTCACGCCAACGCCCAAGGGTGTCGTCGGAACATGGCTGCCGACGGGCGCGGTGGTGGGCACAGTGCATCCGGCGATTACGGCGAGTGGCGTCGCTGGGCCGCACACCGTGACACTCCGCCTAACGAGTCGCATGAAGGGCACCGTGAAGTTGAGTGCGGTGGATATCGTAGCAATCAAATAGCCCCACAATCAATGCGGTTCGCCGCTTGGCAGCATTACGGAGGTTTTCATGGCTGAAGATGCACGTACGCAGTTTGTCGATGGGCTCCGTGTGTCGGCGGAGCATCTACAGCATTTGCAGGATCGCCTTCGCGAGTCTGTGCTCGACGTCCGCAATGCGATCGGGTTAGGCAGGGTGGCGTGGGGCCTCCGCGCGACGCTCGGAGGGTCTAACGTGGACATCACGCCGGGCGTGGCGTTCGCCCCTGGCGGTGTGCGTTTGGCCGTGGATACTCCGTTGTCGGTCGCCGTCCCAGATGGCCCGGACGCGACACTCGCCGTGGTGCTCCGGGCGGTGCACGGCGATCGCGATGAGCTGCGCTTCAACGGTGTGCCGACCGTCATTACGCTCG
>JBDTXZ010000187.1:0-6630 GCA_040005935.1 bacterium
CCCCACAGGCCGGAGTGTGCCGCGAATGCCACGTTGAGCACGCCGCAGATGAGGATGGTCTGCCACGGGGGGATCGCAAACAGGATGTTGGCAATTTTGCAGGCGGCCAGCGTCACCATGCCCATGATGAAGCAGTTGAAAAACAGGCCGAGGTACACGGCTCGGAACCCGCGAACGACGGTGGCGGCTCGGCCCGAGTATCGCAATTCATAGAACTCGAGGTCCGTCATGACCCCGGATCTCCGCCACAGCCGGGCAAAGAAGAACACGGTGGACACGCCGGTGAGCACGAACGCCCACCACTGCCAATTCCCCGCGACGCCGTACTGCCGAACCTGCTGCGTGACCCAGTTTGGTGTGTCGCTGCTGAACGTCGTCGCGACCATGGAGAGGCCGGCGAGCCACCATGGGACGGAGCGGCCGGACGCGAAGAACTCGGAGGTGCTCTTGCCGGCGCGCTTGCCGAAGAACAGCGCGGGGACGAAGCAGATCAACAGCGTGGCAACGACGATGATCCAGTCGAGAAGAACGAGCTTCATCCGGTGGGTCTCTGGAGCGAAGGGAGTAGAGCGCGACGCGCGGAGAATCGCGCGATGAGAGTGGGCACGCAAGCCGCATCGCCGTAGATTGGCAGTTGTCATCCTGCCTGCCCTGAGCGCAGTCGAAGGGAGCGAGCGCAGCGAGTCGAAGCATCTGCACCCTACCAACCCTCCCCATTGCCCTCCCCCACCACCAAAGCCGTCATTCTCGCCCGGGGCCTCGGCACGCGCATGCGCAGCGCCGCCAGCTCGGCCGGTCTCACATCCGAACAGCAGGCAGCGGCCGACTCAGGCGTCAAAGGGATGATTCCCATCGGCCGCCCGTTTCTCGACTACGTCATTAGCGCGCTTGCCGACGCAGGAATCTCCGACGTCTGCCTGGTCATCGGGCCCGAACACCACGGCATCCGCGAGTACTATGAGCGCGACATCACGCTCACGCGCGTGCGCGTGCACTTCGCCATCCAGGAAAAACCACTCGGCACGGCCAACGCCGTTCAAGCTGCCGAGTCGTTTGCTGACGGCGACAATGTTCTCGTGTTGAACTCCGACAACTACTACCCCGTTCACACATTGAGCGCGCTTCGCGATCTCGGGAGTGCGGGCGTCACGGTGTTCGAACGTGAGGCACTCCTGCGCCTGAGCAACATTGACGCGGATCGCATCGCAAAGTTTTCCGTCGTGCGCATCGACTCGCACGGAATGCTCCAGCAGATCATCGAAAAGCCGGACGCCGAGGCGATTGCTGCGGTTGGACCAGAGGTGTACGTCGGTATGAACAGCTGGTCGATGCCTCCGGAGATCTATCGGGCGTGTCGCACCATCTCACTGTCCGTGCGTGGCGAGTTCGAATTGCAGGACGCCGTTCAGTTCGCGCGCGACAAAATGGGCGTGGAGTTTCGCGTACTAACCTTTCGCGACGGCGTGCTCGATCTCTCGAGCCGAGGCGATATCGCATCTGTGGCGGAACGTCTGCGAGATACGGCGCCGCGCCTATGAAGGACTTTGCCGTGCGTCTACGCGAGAGCGGCATGTCGAGCCACGAGGTCCAGGGCAAGCTCGCGCTCCTTGCGCAGTGTGCGACAGGGCTGGCATCGCTGAACGCGAACGGCATGGCGGAGGGCGAGCCCTTCGCCTTCTTCGTCCCTGGGCGCATCGAAGTACTCGGCAAGCACACGGACTATGCGGGCGGTCGCAGCCTTCTCTGCGCCATCGAGCGCGGCTTCGCCGTCCTCGCTCGGCCGCGTGACGACGCACGGGTTCGCGCGGTTGCCGTGCAACGTGGTGAGACGCGCGACGTGTCACTCGACGAGAGTATCGAGACGGAGCAGGGCGACTGGTCGAATTATCTCTCGACTGTCGTGCGACGTATTGCGCGCGACTTTCCCAATGCGCGTCGTGGCATGGATATCGTTTTCGCCAGCGACTTGCCCGCCGCGTCTGGTATGAGCAGCTCGAGCGCCCTCGTGATCGCGGTGTTTCTCGCGCTCGACGCCGTGAATCACCTCGCCGAACATCCTGTGCGTCGTCAACACATCACGTCGCGCGAGTCGCTTGGTGAATACCTCGGAGCTGTCGAGAATGGCCGACCCTTTGGTCCCATGGCGGGAGGACTCGGCGTCGGCACGCTTGGCGGAAGCCAGGACCAAACCGCGATTCTCTGTTGCCGGGCGGGGATGTTGAGCCGCTTCTCGTTCTGTCCCGTGAGATCGGAAGGCACGATTCATTTTCCGGTGGACAGGGCGTTCGTGCTGGCGTACAGCGGCGTCGCTGCGGAGAAGACGGCGAGTGCGCGCTTGCGCTACAACGAGGCATCGCTTGCAGTGGTCGAGATACTCGCGCTCTGGAACGCCGCCACATCCCGTACTGATCTCAGCCTTGGCGACGCGGTCATCAGTGCGGCTAACGCGCCCGACGAAATTCGCGCGGTGCTTCGCCGGAATGCATCTCCGGACTTTACAACGCAGCGACTTCTCGACCGATTTGAGCAATTCGTTGCCGAGGCGTACGACATCATTCCGAAGGCCGCCGCCGCGTTCGCGCACGATAACCTGCTGGAGATCGGCGTGCAGGTTGCGCGTTCGCAGCACGGCGTGGAAACGCTGCTGGGCAATCAGATCCCCGAGACCATCGCACTCACACGCCTGGCGCGCTCGCTCGGTGCCGACGCCGCATCGGCATTCGGTGCGGGGTTTGGCGGAAGCGTGTGGGCGCTCGTGGCGGCGGCCGATGCAGACTCATTTGCGGCGAGGTGGCTTGCGGCGTATCGTCGAGAGTTTCCAACCGCGGCCGAGCATGCGGAGATGATCGTGACGCGGCCGGGGCCGGGTGCCATGCAGATGTAAGCATCATCGAGGGTATGGAAATTCACCGCAGAGGACGGCGATTTACCAGAGAGGGCGGCGCGGGCGGAGGGTTCTAGAAATTCACCGCAGATTAATGCGCGGGCAGAGTACAAAGAGATTTACCGCAGAGGACCCAGAGGAGCAGAGGTCGCAGAGGAAAAGGCGAACCGAAGAGCGGAGGGCGAGGGAGAAGAGAACGTCGCTCATTGATCGTCCTGAGCGCATCGAAGGACCTGCACGTGCAGTTTGCAGCAGACGCCACAATGTTCGCCCTGTGCCTTGGTACAACAAATTCCCAACGTCGTCTAGCGCACGACTGATCCTGGTTTGTCTTGTTTTCCCCTGCGCCCTCTGCCTCTCTGCGTCCCTCTGCGGTTAAGAGCGCAACAGGCTCTCCACGCGATTCACCAACCAGGCGACACACTGCCCGTCTTAACCTCGAGGCCTCCCATGACCGACACACCTCACAACGTTTCGCGGCGGGATCTTCTCAAGTCAGTCGCTGCGGCCGGCGCAGGACTTGGACTCGCGCAGCTCGGCATTGCCTCCGACGCGAATGCTGAGTCGCCGCACCGGCGTGATGACGGCGGGCCACCGCTTGCGGAATCGATGATGGACGTCCCGTTCGAACGACACGAAGTCCCGCGCATTGCCATCGTCGGCACGGGACTCCGCGGCCGCAGCGTGTTGAACGAACTGCTCGGTGTCGGCGGAGTGAAGATCACCGCGCTGTGCGATCTCGTGCCCGAGAAAGTCGAGATGGCGAAGGTGATGATGAAGAAGGCCGGCCACGATTACGAACCGGCCGTCTATACTGGCGGAGAGAAAGACTTCGAAAAGCTCTGCGCTCGCGACGACATCGATTTTGTGTATACCGCCACACCGTGGCGTTGGCATGTTCCCGTCGTGCTCAGCGCGATGCGGCACGGAAAGCATGCGGCGAGCGAAGTGCCGGCCGCACTAACGATCGAAGACTGTTGGACGCTTGTCGACACGTCGGAGAAAACGCGTCGGCATTGCATGATGATGGAGAACTGATGCTATGGCTACAACGAAATGCTGGTGCTCCAGATGGTGCGCGGGGGCGTGTTCGGTGAGTTGAAGCACGGAGGCGCGGCGTACAATCACGACTTGCGCTCAATTCTCTTCGAGACGCGCGATGAGGGGCTCTGGCGTCGCGCCGCGCACCTCAATCACAACGGTAACCTGTATCCGACGCATGGGCTCGGGCCCGTGGCGTGGTACATGGGCATCAACCACGGCGACCGCTTCGATTACATGGTGTCGATGAGCACGCCGGAATTCGGGCTCACCAAGTGGCGCGAAGATCATGTTCCGAAAGACGATCCGCGCTGGAAGGAGAAGTACGTCAACGGTGACCTGAACAGCTCACTCATCAAGACCGCGAAGGGGCGCACCATTCGCCTCGAGCATAACGTCTCGAGCCCTCGGCCCTATAGTCGCATCAACAGCGTCGAGGGAACGGACGGCGTGTTCGAGGACTATCCGCCGCGCATCTACATCGAAGGGCACGGCAAGAACGACCAGTGGACCACGATTGACGAATACAAGACGCAGTTCGAGCATCCGTATTGGAAGGAGCAGGGCGAGCGCGCGCGCACCGGCGGCCACGGCGGCATGGACTTCATCATGGCCTGGCGTCTCGTAACGTGTTTACGCGAAGGCCTGAAGCCCGACATGAATGTCTACGACGCGGCAGCGTGGAGCGCACCGGGTCCGTTGTCCGAGAAGTCGGTGGCCACTGGGAGCGCGCCCGTGAAATTCCCTGACTTCACGCGCGGCAGATGGAAGAAGTCCGCGTCAACGTGACGTGCTGACGCCGGCCCACGGCGGGCAGAGTGGTCCACCTGACGATCTGAGCGATGAGGGCCGACGAAGTGTGTCGGCAACGGCCATCAGCTCGATGTCGAACACGAGTGCGGCGCGCGAAGGGATGGCGGGCGGATTGCCCTTCGCGCCGTAGCCGAGTTGATAGGGAACAAGGAGCCGCCGCTTGCCGCCAACGCGCATGCCGCTGAACCCCACTTCCCAGGCATCCATCACGCGCTTCGCGCCCTGCGCAAATGACACGGGTTCCACCGCCATGCCATTCGGCAGCGTGTCGCGCGAGCTATCGAACTTCGTGCCGTCTTCGAGCCAACCGGTGTAGTGCGTGTAGATGCATTTGCGCGGTGCGTACGGCGTACCGGTGCCGAGTGCGATGTCGATGACGCGAATGCCGGACATGACGCGCGGCTCTCCACTCACCGGGGGTATCACACCGGGGGTGTGTGCCGGTGCGGGCGCTGCGGCACAAGCAACAGCGAACAGCAGTGCATATGTCGGCGCGAGGCGTTTCATCCGCCGCTGACCGCGCGCCAGGTCGCGCACTGTGGCACCGCGGGTGTCGCGCGAGGCGCGGTCGAGCTGTCGGTGCGCTTGAGTGTGTCGGCGACGGCCATCAACTGGACGTCGAAAATCAGCTCCGCCTTAGGCGGAATGACTGGAGGACGGCCCAACTCGCCGTACGCGAGTTGATACGGAATGATCAACCGTCGTTGACCACCGACCCTCATTCCCTCGAACCCAACATCCCATCCACTGATCACGCGTTTGGCCCCTTGGGGAAACGAGATGGGCTCTCGCTTCGTGCCGTTGGGCATCGTATCGCGCGACGAATCGAACTTCGTGCCGTTGGTGAGCCAGCCGGTGTAATGCGCATAGAGGCACTTGCGAGGCATCGCCGGCGCACCCGTTCCGTCGACGATGTCGATGGCGCGCAGGGCGAACAGTTCGCGCGCCGTGCCTTCAACAACCGGGATCGGCGCGGGCAATGTGGGCCGGTGATGCCAACAACCCGCCACGACCGTCGCGAGCAGGGCGACTTTCACGATGTGTTTCATGGCGCGAAGGTATCGCGACGAAAGCGAGCGAGGAAGCGCGCGGGCACTTGCTGGAGTTGATCGGTGGCGTCTGCATAGATTGATCGGATGACGCCTATTGTTGCTTTCCAAGGAGAGACCGGAGCGTTCAGCGAGGCGGCCGCCGAGCAGCTGGTGGATGAGCCGATCACGCTTGTGCCCTGTCGGACGTTCGACGCCGCGGTGCGTGCCGTGGTGAACGGTCATGCTGATTACGCCGCGATTCCAGTGAAGAATCTCATTGCTGGCCCCGTTCACGAGGCCGTCGATGCACTGGCGCAATTTTCATCGCTTGAAACGGTGCGCGAGATGGAACTTCCCATCCACCTCGCGCTCCTTGGTCTGCCAGGGACGGTCATCGAGGAAATCCGCGAAGTGCTCAGCCACTCGATCGCACTCCAGCAGTGCATGAACTTTCTTGGCGCGCATCCCGCCATGAAGGCAATCGACGCCGACGACACGGCGCGTGCGGCGCGCATGGTATCGATTCGGCGCGACACGACGGTGGCCGCGATTGCCGCGCCGTGGGCCGCGAAGCACTACGGGCTCGTCGTGCTCGCGGAATGTCTGGAGGATCGTCCGGACAATGTCACGCGGTTTCTGCTTGTACGGCGGAAGAAGATGGTGTGAACGGTGAACGGTGGATGGTGGACGGGCCGCCTAGACAAGTGCAGGTCCTTCGACTCGCTGCGCTCGCTCAGGATGACAATAGCTGACAGAGCTGTCGTCCTGAGCGCAGCGAAGGACCTGCACCGTTCACCGTTCACCGCCGGCCCCTTTCTAAAAACCCCACTACCTCCTGCACGAACACCCCTTGCCGCTCGA
>JBDTXZ010000188.1:0-6624 GCA_040005935.1 bacterium
GCAATGGCATCACCATCAATTGCGCAGCAGCGCCGCGAGCCCGACGAGGACGTCGACGCACGCGAGGCGTACTTCTGGATGCAACGGAGTTATCCGTCCACCGTGCGGCCGTACGACGCGATGTTGCGTGCCCGGCTCGCCGCGTCGAGCGGATCCACGGGGCTGCGAAGCTTGTCGGGGAGCGCGGCAGCACTTGCCGGCGGATGGCGAGCGCTGGGGCCCTCCGGTATTTTCGGCGCGGACAACGGCTATTTCAATTCCGGTCCGCAACTCGATGCCGGGCGCGTCGCGGCTGTTGCGCGAGGGGCGAGCGGTGGGCCGCTCTTCATCGGGACAGCGTCGGGCGGCGTATGGAAGTCCGCATTCGGCGTCTGGTCACCACTCACCGACAATGAGTGCGCGCTGACAATCGGCGCCGTCACCGTAGATCCAGCAGACCAGAACGTCATCTTCGCCGGCACTGGCGAGTACAACGCGAACAGCAATGGCTGCGGCCTGCTGCGGTCCATCAACGGTGGCGCCAGCTGGACACCACTCGGTGCGAGCACGTTCCGCTTTGCGAGCGGTGGCTCCGTTGCGTTCTCGCGCATTCTCGTCAGTCGGCCAAATGGCGGAGGCCAGAGCTCGGCGGTTGTCGTCGCGAGCACGAACACCGCGGTATATCGCTCCGCAGATGGCGGAGCTACGTGGAGTAACGTCCTGGTTGGCGCCACGGCGGGGCTCGTCGCAATTCCGGCGCACGCTGGCGTTCTGTTCGCCGGTAACAGTGACAACGGCAACGCAGCACGACGCGGCCTGTATCGATCCGCCGATGGCGCGGCCACGTGGAACCTGCTTGCGCTTCCTCCGAACGTGAGTGGGGCGAACGTTGGCCGCATCGAGTTGGCGACCAGCGTGGCAGCTCCCGACATGGTGTACGCGCTCATTGCCGACCGCGGCACTGGTCGTATGCTCGGACTGTACGTCTGGAGCGATGCGACGAGCGCTTGGGTGCAGCGGTCGGCATTCGGTGTTTACACCGGCGACGGACGCGGTGACTTTGGACGTCAGGGGGGATACGATCTGGCAATGGCCGTCGATCCACGCGACGACAAGCGCGTCTATGTCGCGGGAATTCGCGGCTTTCGCTCCACAGATGGTGGCGACACGTTCAAGCCGATGGGCATGGAGATCCATTGCGATTGGCATACGATCGTTGTGGATCCCGTCAACCCCGACATCCTGTATGCAGGCACCGATGGCGGCGTGTTCGTCTCCACCGACGCGGGCGACACGTGGACGAGCCGCAATGCGGGCCTCGCCATTACGCAGTACTATCCTGGCATCGCGATCTCGCCCGACGGTGCGAAGATCATGGGCGGCTCGCAAGACAACGGTACCCATACATACACGGGTTCTCCGCTGTGGAACGGGTTTGCCGGGGGTGACGGTGGCTACACCGCCATCAACTACACCGATCCAACCATCGTGTACGGCGAAGCGCAGTGGACCAACGGCGCCGGCGCGTACATCATCCGGAAGGACGCAACCACTACGTCGCTGCGCACGACTGGCATCGCTCCGACGGATCGTGGTGCGTTCATCCCGCCACTGCTCATCGATCCCCAAACGCCCACAAAACTGTACTTCGCCACACAGCGCCTGTATCGCACTGTTGACGAAGGGCGTAATTGGCTGCCGATCAGTGGAGATCTGACAAAGGGAACGGGGCGTATCATGACGGTCGCCATCGCAAAGTCTGATTCGCTCACGATCTATGTTGGAACGAATGACGCCTATGTACAGGTATCTCGCGACGGAGGCACCACTTTCACGAATGTGTCCGCCGGTCTTCCAAATCGAGCCATCACGCGGGTGGTGATCGACCCCGCCGATGCAGGGCACGTGCTGGCCACGGTGTCAGGTTTCGGAACGGGTCACGTGTTCGAGACGCTGGATGCTGGCGCAACGTGGAAGGACATTTCCGGCAGCGGGCTCGTCGATGCTCCGGTCAACGCGGCGGCCTTTATCCCGGGTCTGGGAATCATGGTCGGCACGGACGTAGGCGTGTACCAGACCACCGATGGCGGCGTGACGTGGCGCGTTGGACCGTCAGGTCTTCCGAATGTGATCGTGCAGGATATTGTCTACGCGTCGGCTCTCAAGCAGGTCATCGTCGGGACCTATGGCCGAGGCATGTTCACCTACACTGTGGGAGTGGAGGTGGGGGTGCTGCGCGGTGACGTAAATGGCGACGGCAAGGTCGATGCTTTCGACGCCCTGCTTATCCAGCAGGCGATCGTCGGCTCATTGCCGGCGGGAACGGCCGCGTACCCGCGCGGTGACGCGAATTGCAATGGGATCATCGATGCCGGTGACGTCCTGCTGGTGCTGAAGACGTCCGTCGGGCTGCCAACGACAAACTTCTGTGTGAACACCGTGAAATAGCGAAGTGCCGTTTCACGGCAACTGGCACGACCGAACCGTCCAATTCAACAGAACGCATCGACGCCGGATCTCGTGTCGTCGACGCTTCATTCCATCGTGGTCCATGCGCATACGCCAGCTACTGTCCTGCCTCACCATTGCCGCCCTTGCCTCGTCGTGCGGCGGAGGCGGCGAGCCGACCAAGCCACCACCGGTAACCATCACGCCGGTGGTGACGTCGGTTGGCGTCACGATCTCGATTGCGCAAATGGAGGTCGCGTCGTCGCAGACCGTGGTGGCGGATGTGCGCGACCAAACGGGATCCGTGATCCCTGGCAAGCCTGTCTCGTGGTCGTCGTCAGCCGTCGCTGTTGCGACGATCGATGCATCCGGAACGCTCACGGCTGTTTCCGAGGGCACGTCAACGATCACAGCGACCGTTGACGGAAAGAGCGGCACGTCGATTGTCACCGTCATCGGTCCGAAGGTCGCGACCGTGTTGATCACGCCGCCGACCGGTACGCTGCTTCCTGGCATGACGATCAATCTGCTTGCCGTACTCAAGGACAAAACCGGGGCCGTGCTCACCGGGCGCGTGATTTCCTGGCAGTCGGCCAACACACGCGTCGGAGTGATCGATGCCAACGGCAACCTCACGGCTCGGTCGGGCGGTACGACGAATGTCACGGCGTCCAGCGAGGGGATTCTCGGAGTACTGACGATCGTGGTCTCACCTCCAGTCGGCGCGCTGTTACCCACCATCACGTCCGTGTCCCCAGCGCTGCTCACACCCGGCACCGTCGCAACAATCACCGGCGCGAACTTCGTCGCTGGCCCGGCTGGCACGGAGGTGAACATCGCCGGCGTTGCGGCGCCGATAGCCGTGGCGACGACGACGCAGATCACCGTGCAGGTACCCACGGGCGGTTTGCCCTGTGCCAGCACGCAACCCGTTAGCGTGGATGTCTTCACCATCGCGGGCTCGGGTACGGTGAAGCATCCGCTTGCGACAGCAACCACGCGCACACTCGCTGTCGGCACGAGTTTCCTTGCCACGACCTCGAGCGCTCTGGCGTGTAATGAGCTGCCGTCGAACGGCACCTACATCGTCAGCGTGTTCAACGCCGCGACGACACTCAACGCGACCGCCGGCTTCGAGCTCAAGGGAACCCCGGGCGGCATCAGTGCATCAAAGTTCGCGCAGGCCGACATGCTGAAGTCCGTGAACGTGACGTCGGCGCCGCAGGCGCAACGCCGCATCATCGATCCGGCGCTCGCCGCGGAAGCGCACGAGCATCTGCAGCACCTCGAACACGACATGCAGCTCCTGCGCGATCTCGGCACGCCGAAGAATTACTATCGGAACTCGACGCATACGAACCTGTCACGTGGTTTTTCACCGAATTCACGGTCGTCGTCGCTTACGCCGGTGCCGTTGACAGTTGGCCAGACGGCGACGATCAACTTCAATTACAACAGCTGCACCGCTGGCGTATCGCCCGTGATTACGGCGCGCGTCGTCTATGTGGGCCCCAAGGCCGTCGTACTCGAGGACAACGCGGGAACGCTCGCCGGCAAGATCGACGGGGACATGATTGCCCTGGCACAAGAGTGGGAGACGGTCTCGTATCCGCTGCTGCTGAACTTTGGCAACCCGCTCGTGTGGGATGATTCGACCGACGCGAACGGCAAGATCATCATGATGTTCACCCCCAGGGTAAACAGCACCGGAGCCAACCTGCTCGGCTTCGTGCAGTCGTGCGATCTGTTTGCGCCGACCGTTGCCGCACAGGTGAGCGCGAGCAACCAGGCTGAAATCTTCTATGCGCGCGCGGTGACGGACACGACGCCCACAAGCACGTCACTCAATGGCCGGCCGCAGTGGCGTCGGAACATGCCAAGCACGCTCATTCACGAATCGAAGCACATTACGGCCTTTGCCGAACGCTTCGCGGATCCGCGTCCTGCGGTGAACGAAGCAACCTGGCTGGAAGAAGCCACCGCGCAGGTGGCGAGCGAGCTGTATGGTCGTGCAATCCACGGCAACGGCTGGCGCACCAACGCGCCGTACTATGGGACGTTGGATTGCGAGATCCGCCCCGGCACGCCAGCCTGTGGCCAAGGCAACTTCATCATGGGGAATCACTTCCTCTTTCTCGCCGATTTCCTGGCGAACTTCGAGCAGAAGACCATCCTGAGCGGCACGGATGACAACGACATCTACGGCAGCTCGTGGCTGTTCGTCCGTTGGCTTACCGACACGTACGGTGGTACCGACGAAGGGAATTTCCTCCGCTCCATCGTAAAGGCCGTCACGACGACAGGCGTTGTGAATGTCACGACGCCGAGCGGCAAGACGTGGCCCGAATTGTTATCGCAGTTCACGCTCATGCTGGGCGCCGATGACACTCCGGGCGTCGCCACGCCGTTCATCGAAGCGAGCTGGAATCTTCCAGCGGTGTTCCTCGGCTACAACAAGGACTTGGCCAACCCGCCGCCGGCGGTTCCGCTCACGATGCGGCAGGCCACGTTTGGGTCTGCGTTTCAAGCGACGGCGCAACTGCGCGGGGGCGGCGCGATGCTCTTGAAGGTGTCGGGCTCTGCGCTGGCGAGTCCGCAACTTCTCGACCTGCATTCGCTTGCCGGACTGCCTCTTTCCAATGCAACGAACATTGGCATTGCTGTGCTGCGCATTCAGTAAGACTGGTCAACGCAACACCACAATGTAGCGTTGCGAAATGCACCCTAACGCCAATACGGTTCAGATACGAGTTGTCATCCCGCAGGAGCGAAGCGAGTGTCGGGATCGACTTTCCTTGCTCTGTGCGTGTCGTCGCGCGTGGACTGAAGATCCCGACACGCGCTCGCTGCGCTCGCGCCCGCGGAATGACATCCATTCGCACCCTAACGGAACAGCACTGTAGACCCTAACGCTGCCCTGTTTTGTTTGTCAATCAGCCTTGGGCGCAGGCGGCTTCCCTGACGTGATGGCTCCGAGCCAGAGCCGAGGCACTTTACAGCCCGCAAGCTGCGCGGGATTGAACGTCCATTTCGCAACGGCAGTCTTGAAGCTGCTGGCGAGCCACGGATGCGTCGTCTTGATCACCTTGAAGGTGCGCATTTCCGCCTTGCCGAGCGTGTCGACGAGCACCGACACACGCACCTCGTTGTAGCTGGCGCGTCGCACAGCTGTCGGCATCGTCTTGCCGGACACCGCGGATGGTACGCTGGCACGCGGTGTCGCCAACCGATCGACTTCAATGTCCGGCTTCGCCAGCGCGCGGCGTAGCGCTTCCGGGCAATCGCCCGGTTTTACAGCGCCGACTGGCGGGGCAATGCGCACCGGCGTTTCCGGGATCATTTCCGGTTCCGGCTCGGGATTGCGCGCGCACGCCATCGAGAACGCGAGCGCAGCGACCGGGGCGAAACAAGCAAAGGCGCGTGGGTTCATTGATCAGGCAAGGAGAAGCGTTCAAACAAGCGAGGAAGGACATATATCGGCGAGAACGCAGTCATCGCAGCGCGGCGCTCGCGCATCGCACACCTGACGACCGTGCTCGATGAGCAGATGCGACAGCATCGTCCAGTGCTGCTGCGGAAACAATGGCATCAACGCCTGCTCGATCTTTACCGCGTCGGTACCCGCGACAAACCCGAGCCGGTTGCTGAGACGCGTCACGTGCGTGTCGACGACAATGCCATCATTGCGCCCAAAGGCATTGCCGAGAATCACGTTGGCCGTCTTGCGTCCTACACCGGAAAGCTGCACGAGTGCGTCCATGTCAGCGGGAACGTCCCCGCCGTGGCGTTCGACGAGACCGGTTGCCATGCCGATCAGGCTCTTCGCCTTGTTGCGAAAGAAGCCGGTCGACTTGATGATCTCCTCGACGTCGGGCTGATCGGCGGCCGCAAGCGCCGCGGCGTTCGGATAGCGCGCAAAGAGAACGGGAGTGACCATGTTCACGCGCTTGTCGGTGCACTGCGCGCTCAGGATCGTTGCAGAGAGCAGCTCGAATGCGTTCGTGAAGTCGAGAGCGCAGTGCGCATTGGGGTACTCCGCCAGAAGCCGTTGGAGCACCGCGCTCGCATGTGCCTTGAGGACCGCCCCGCGCAGCGGCTTCGACGCGCGTTTCTTCGCCACCACTTTCTTGCGCGCCGCCATCAGTGCGTCGTCTCGCGACGCGCGCGCGCAAACGCGAGCACATCGTGCGCGCTACC
>JBDTXZ010000189.1:0-6607 GCA_040005935.1 bacterium
GTATTACTGACAAGCGCGATTGAGATCGCTCGAAGAAATAGATGTCCGCGCGTGCAAGGAACAACAGCGGACCCGCTTTAGGCGAAACCAAATGAGCTCAGGGGAGACCAAAAAGTCCGTGCCAGAGTGGACGAGTTGGACGTCCATTCCACCTCCGAATTCTTCAGGGACTCCGGGTCAGCACCGATCAGGCTTGCAGCAGACTTTCGCGTTTGGCCCAAATCCAGCGTCTTTTCAACGGATGATCACCGAGCGAAACTAGGGCTAAAGGAAAGCGGCGGCGGGTTTAGAGAACGCACACCGTCACATGTTCTGCTGGTGTGAGCAGCCCAAGGCCATCACCGAGTGAGTTTCGCGAGTACATTTTCGATCGGGGTTGCTCCTTCGATCGTCGAGTCAGTTCACGATGGCGGTCTCAAGGATTAGCCAATCAAGCGGAACATCGCCCGAGACGTTTGTCGTCGGGTTCAAGCGAGCAGAGTAGGACGGCTGCATCGTCCCGGGGCATTCTTCCAACGCAGTTCCGGAAAAGAAGATGCCGACGACACGAGGTGGTCGTCGGCTCTGATTGCATTCTCCCTATATGTCGACATCGAGCTCACGGCAGACTGCGCGAATCGCGCGCTTTGCCATTCCCTTGACGTCTTCCTCCATTCGTCGAATCGTCGCTTCATCGATACCAACGGAGTCAGCGAGCGCCTTCCGGGAAAGACCGCGACTGATCCGTTCTCGTCGAATTCGGCTCCCTCTGCTCTCTGCCTCCGGCAACGGATTGTAGCCCAGAAACGAGATCAGGCGTGGGAAAAACCCGACCGCTGGCTCCGTCTTGTCGCCTTCCCAGTTCTTCAGGGACTCCGGATCAACGCCGATCAGGCTTGCAGCAAACTTGCGCGTATGCCCCAAATCCAGGCGTCGTTTCAGTAGATGATCGCCTAGCGAAAGTAGGGCTAAAGGATAGTGGCGCTTGGGTTTAGCAAAGGTCAATGTAGTGAAATCGCAAAAAGGTATCACACCCCTGCCCCTGCGGGCATGCCGGCGACCCGACAAAAGCGTGCATCTGTGCCGCGGCGGAAGTCGCGAAGTATCGGGGGCGCTTGTCAGGGCCTCTTGCTGATCGCATCGACTTGCATGTCCACGTGCCGCCGGTTGCGCTTGCGCGTCTCTCGACGCGAGACACCGGTTCGGATTCAGCAACAATCCGCGTTCAGGTCGAACAGGCTCGCGCCCTGCAACGTCTGCGCTATGCCAGCGACGGCGCATGCAACGCGCGAGCCCCCGGGCGATGGCTCGAGACGCACGGCCGTCTTGATCCAGGGGCGCGCCAACTCCTCACCAGCGCGGGCGAGCGGCTCCACCTATCCGCACGCGCATTCCACCGCGTGCTGCGCGTCGCACGCACCATCGCCGACCTCGGCGGCGACGACGCAATTCGCCCTTCGCATGTCGCCGAAGCGGTGGGCTATCGGCCAAGAAGCGCACAGGCCGAGTCGGTGCGCGGGCTGGCCTTGGCATGACAACACCTACCGGGGAGGACAACTTGCAGAACGGCACAGAGGCGCCTAGTATTACTTATCAAAGTAATACTCAAGAGGCGGCCATGCGTATCACCACGAAGGGACAGGTCACCATTCCGCTGGAGGTCCGCGAGCGACTGGGCCTGCTGCCCCACACCGAAGTCGAATTCACCATTCGCGGAAACACGGCGGTACTCACGAAGGCCACCGGCGGCACGCGTCGCGGGCGTGCGCTCGTGCAACAGATGCGCGGTCGCGGCGGCGTCCGAATGAGCACCGACGAAATACTCGGCCTGACTCGCGACGCGCCAACGGTGCGACGCAAATGACGGATGTGCTCGTCGACAGCAATGTGTTGCTCGACGTCTTTACGGAAGATCCGACCTGGTTCGACTGGTCGGCCTCGGCGCTCGAGGAGCACGCGGAGACGTCCGTTTTGATGATCAACCCGATCATCTATGCGGAGGTCTCGGTGCGATTCGAGCGCATCGAAGAGTTAGACGAGGCGTTGCCCGCTAGTCGGTTTCGCCGAGTGGCGTTGCCGTGGGCGGCGGGATTTCTGACGGGGAAATGCTTCCTCCGTTATCGCCAGAGCGGTGGAATGCGACGATCACCGCTGCCCGACTTCTACATCGGCGCACACGCAGCCGTGCTCGGTGCGACACTCCTCACGCGCGATGCGTCGCGCTATCGCTCGTACTTTCCCTCTCTTCGCGTTATCGCGCCCAACGCCTAGCGCGACTCGGAAACGTCCAAGCCGGTGGACGTTCTCAGCTCCAGACGTTAGCCAAGGCGATTGCGCACACCACAATCGCTTTACATTGTTAGGCGTGAACCCACGCTCACCTGATCGAACACCTGATCAAGAGCGCCGCATCCACGAGGTGGAGCGGTACCTCGCGCTTGGCACACTGCCTGAGCCGGACATTGCTGACCTCATGTCGCTGGCCGCGCTTGCGTGCAACGTACCGATTGCGCTTGCGACCATCATCTGTGATGGGCAACAGTGGTACGCATCGACGTATGGAATCGATGGGGGCGAGCTACCACAAGACGCCGCGTTCTGGGGTGAAGCGGTTCTGCGCGGTGAGTTGATGGTTGTCGCGGATACGCGAGCCGATCCACGCTACGCAAGCGACCCCTGTGTCACCGGTGCCCCGCATCTACGATTCTTCTCGGCCGTCCCGCTGCTGGCGCAGGAAGGCATCCCAATCGGTGCGGTGTGCGTGTGCGACCGCGTGCCACGCGCGTTGAGCGAGCCGCAGGTGGAAGCGCTATGCGCGGTGGCGCGGCAAATCATGGCGCGCGCGGAATCGCGCGCGCGCACGCGAGACCTGAACGACAGCGAGGCGCGGCTCATCCGGGTGTTCGGGACGTGCCCGGTGGCGATGACCATTCATCGCTGGGCAGATAGAGTGATCATCGATGCCAACCCCGCGTTTACGGCACTCACAGGGTGGTCGCGCGACGAAGCGGTGGGCCTGACGATCGCGGAGTTGGGTCTCGGCGAGGGAGAGAACGTAGTCCACCAGATTGCACTCCAGTCGGCCGAACTGCTCGCTGAGGAACTGCCAATCATCACCAAGGATGGTGGCACGCGCACCGTGCTGATGGGGGCCGGCCTCGTTGGGCTGATGGGCGAACGACACGTAATCACCACCTTCACGGATATCACCGATCGCAAGGTTGCCGAGGAACGCAGACGGGCGAGCGAGATTCGCTATCAGTCGCTGTTTGACCATGCGCCGGACGGCATTCTTATCTCTGATTACGAGGGCGTCTACCTGGACGCCAACGCGAATCTCTGTCGCATGCTGGGTTACACGCACGATGAATTCGTTGGAAAGAGCGGTGTAGACATCGTTGTCCCCGATGAGCAGGTATTCATCGATTCGGCGCTCAATACGATCAGGTCGACGCCGGACTACAAGCACGATTGGACGCTCCGTCGCAAGGACGGGTCGACACTCCGTGCCGAGGTTATCGCGGCACGGATGCCAGACGGCAACCTGCTGGCGATGATCCGCGACATCACTGAGCGGGCGCGCGACGCCGCTCGGTTTCGCCGGCTCGTCGAGTCCAACGCACAAGGCGTGATGTTCTGGAATGCGTCCGGGGCCGTCGTCGGCGCCAACGACGCCTTCCTGCGCACGCTGGGGTTCACTCGCGACGACCTGACGGCCGGGCGCATTCACCTGAGGGACATTTCACCGCGGGAGTACCGGCATCTGGACCGCCGCGCGAACAGGGATCTCGTGACGCGCGGGGTGTGCACTCCGATGGAAAAGGAATACATCCGCAAGGACGGCTCGCGCGTTCCGGTGCTGGTTGGTGCGGCGACATTCGAGGACAATCCGAAGGAAGGCATCTGCTTCGTGCTCGACCTCACCGAGCGCAAGAAGCTCGAACAGCAGCTCCTCCGCACGCAACGGCTCGAGAGCATCGGCACGTTGGCGGGCGGTATCGCGCATGACTTGAACAACGTCCTTGCGCCGATCCTGCTGTCTGTCGAACTGCTGTCCGACATGGTCAATGACTCGGACGCGCACGGAATACTCCAGACCATCGAGGTCAGTGCGAGGCACGGCGCCGATCTCGTGCGACAGGTGCTGACGTTCGCGCGCGGCGTGCAGGGTCGTCGTGTCGTCATGAATCCCGTCGCACCGCTGCGGGACCTGTTCAGGGTGCTTCATGACACGTTCCCGAAAACGATCGACCTCCGATTTACACCGGATCCCGAAGTGTGGTCGATCACGGGCGATCCCACGCAAATTCACCAGGTGTTCCTGAACCTGTGCGTCAATGCCCGCGATGCCATGCCAAGCGGCGGCACGCTGTCTGTGACGATGGCGAACGTGCGGTTGGACGAGACGTTCGCAGCCATGCATCTCGATGCGCGCGCAGGCGCGTACGTCTTGACGACGGTGATCGATACCGGCGTGGGCATGTCGCGGGCTGTCCAGGAGCGCATCTACGAGCCCTTCTTCTCCACAAAGGATGCGGGACGCGGGACGGGGCTTGGCTTGCCCACCTCACTGGCGATCGTGAAGAGTCACGGCGGGTTCATTCTTTTGTATAGCGAACAAGGGCGCGGCACGACGTTTCACGTCTACTTGCCGGCGAACCCCGCGGAAGTACCGGAGGATCAGGCCCGACGTCGGCCGCCGCGGCTGCCCCGCGGGAATGGCGAGGTCATTCTCGTCGTCGACGACGAGGAAGCGTTGCGTACTGTGGTCAAGGATACGCTGGAGCGCTTCGGCTATCGCGTCATGCTCGCGGTGAATGGCGCAGAGGCCGTTTCGGTGTACACAGCGCACCAAACGGAGATCGCGGTTGTCATCACTGATATGGCGATGCCGGTCATGGGTGGTCCGGCGACGATCGCCGCCCTCATGGCCTTCGACCCGACGGTGAAGATCATTGGATCGAGTGGCATGACCGGTGGCGACGGAACCCGCAACGCAGTCGGATCGGGGACAATCCATTTCCTGCCCAAGCCATACTCCGCGGATGCCTTGCTCGGTGCGATAGGTCGCGCGCTGGACACGGGTGCAGCCATGCCCAAGAACAGCTGATCGCCGCACTTCGCCCTGGTCAAGCGCGCGCGGATGAGCATTATCCGGGCAGATGTGCGTTCGGGTAAGCGCGGTGAAAGACGCGTCGCCAGCCGGCCGGTACTCCTCTCGGATGCTCAGCCCACGCGCCCTCATTAGCTGGAGACGCCCGAACTCGCGACGCTGGCCTCGGCGACCGATCGAAGGTCAGAGTAGCACCAGCTATTTGGTGCACGCGTCGCATGGCGTAGTCACGCTGTGGCCACCCGGCGGGATTGATGCTCGCCCTCCTGCAGTTGAGCGCGAGCGAGGTTTGGCCCGCGCTTCTTGCTGGCGCCCTCGCTGTCAGCACGCTGTCTGACACGGTGTCGCATCTCTCAGTCGGCTTTGCCATCAGCGCGGGGTTGGCAAATACCGCGGAGTTGTTCGTGGCGGCGTGGTGGTTGCGGCGTCGCCTTGGCAGCACGGGTTGCACACGGGAGCAATCCGCGAGGATCCGTAAAATCCGCATAAATCCGCGTTGGGTTCGTTGAACGGCGTTTCATACGGCTGTGGCGTTGGGCGGATGGGGTCGCGAATTTCCCCGATTTGGCGGATTTACGCTTACCCTCGACAAGCGCTCATTCACCAACAGTCGCGCGATAGCGGTCGCGCCGACCTCCATGTTTTCGTATTGTCTCTTATGACCAAGACCTTTCTTGTTGCCATTGCCGCCAGCGTCCTCACCGTCGCCACGGGAAACGCGCAGACCACCCGCGCTGACTGGCCCGTCTACGGCGGCAGCGACGACCACACACACTACTCGACGCTGAACCAGATCTCACCGGCCAACGTCAAGAAACTCAAGGTGGCGTGGACGTACGAAACGCACGACGAATTCTCGGGCTCCGAGATGCAGTCCAACCCCGTTGTCGTCGACGGAGTGTTATATGCGACGACACCACGACTCCAGGTGTTCGCGCTCGACGCCGCGTCCGGCAAGGAACTCTGGCGCTTTGATCCCAACAACGGCGCAGCGCCAACATCGCGCATTCGTCATCGCGGTGTCGTCGTCACCGGTGATCGCGTGATCGTCAACTATCGCAACCGGCTCTACGCGCTCGACAAGAATACCGGCAAGCCAATTCGCTCATTCGGCGACACCGGATGGGTCGACCTCCGCGCCGGCCTTGGTCGTCCCGTCGAGGGTCTCTCGGTAGGCGCGAGCTCGCCAGGTGTCGTGTTCGAAGACATGCTCATCATGGGCAGCACGGTGCCCGAAGCGCTGCCGAGCGCGCCCGGTGACATTCGCGCGTATGACGTGAAGACCGGCGCGTTGCGCTGGAGCTTTCACACCATTCCGCACCCGGGTGAGTTTGGCTACGACACGTGGCCGCCCGATGCGTGGAAGATCGTCGGCGGGGTCAACGCGTGGTCGGGCGTTACGCTCGACGCCGCGCGCGCGATGGTATTCGTCGGCACCGGTTCAGCGTCGTACGACTTTTACGGCGCCAATCGCATTGGCGACGACCTGTTCGCCAACAGCGTCATTGCGCTCGA
>JBDTXZ010000190.1:0-6597 GCA_040005935.1 bacterium
GAACGTGTCGGCGATTCGCACATCGAACGCACCAGACACATCATCGCGCGTCATGAAACGCACGGCCGCACTCGTGCCCACCGACGGAGTCGCCAGCCGTGCTTCGACGCTCTCGAAGTACGGATGCGAGAGGACGTCCGCAGCAATGTGGCAGAGATGGCCGAGGACGTACGCCTGCATCTGCTGCTTCGCTTCGTCGCGCTTCTTCTGGTTGGAGATGTCCGAATCGATCTGAGGCCCGACCCGCTTCCAGAAGTCGAACACCAGGTTCGTCGAGTTCGCCAGCACGCGCTCGCGGTTCGCGTCCGCTGTTCCCTTATGCAGCGTGTCGAACAACCAGCGCTGGCCCGGCGCAAAGTACGCGGCGTAGCGAGGCAGGTCCGGTCCAATCGCGCCAAGCATTGTAAAGCGAGACACGGTGACCGGCGGACCGTACATCCGAACAGGTGGCTCGATGACCGGCTGCGCGGCGTTCAGCATGCGCTCGGCTTCCGTCAACAGGTGAAGGACGTGCGCTTCGAGCTCGCCGACTGGTCCGCTGGCCTTCTTTGCGGCAATCGCGCGCCGGATTTGCCCGATGCGATCGCGGGCGAGCAGCGTGATGGCGGCGTAGGTGAGAGGTCCGGGCATTGGTCGTTACCCCACCGAGACGCTTACGCCAACCGAACTCCCGCCACCGCCACTCGGCAGCGCATCCTGCAGCCGCTCGAACGCAACAACGGTCTTGTCCAACCCTTCGTCGACCTGGCGTGCAATGTCGTCAAGTTGCGCGCGCAGCGGAGCAATCAACGCGGCGACGTTGAGCTTCGAGAGCTCGGCAAGGAGCTCGTCGTACACGGCGAGTGGCGTGGCGAGCAACTTCTCCAGCGACAACTTTGCGAGCACGCGCGCGATGGTGTCGCGCACGCCGTTCAGTATCGTCAATACCGGCGCGAGCGGATCCGCGGACGTCAGCGACTGCTGCAACGCGATCACTTCGGCGAGTGCCTGCCCGAGCAACGCATCGGGCGACAACAATTGGATTTGCGCGATCACCTCGGCGTGAATGGCATCGAGCGCGGCGAGGAGCGGCGCGAGGTCGATTGCGTCAAGGGCCGCGCGAGCGCTCGCGATGCCAGCCTTGAGCGGAGCGAGTATCGCGTCGACCAACGCCTGGATGCGGCCCTTCAGCGCATCGAAGATGGGACGCGCGAGCCCAACGAGTCGCGACGGCGGGATGATCGCGAGGAACGCTCGCAGCACACCACTCAACCCAAGCTCGAATCCCGACAAGCCGATGCGTTGCAACAACGAACGCAGGTACGCGCGCGCTGGATCGAGTGGCGCGGTCGACGCCTTCAGGTTCGCCACGCGAACGTCGGCGTCGGAGAACCCAGTTGTCACGATGCCCTGAATCCTGTTCGTGGCATCCGCGAGCGACGCGGCAAATCGGGCACGGTTGGACTCCAGGAATCCGAACATTGCACTCGCGTCCAATCCCTGCTCGGAGGCAGTCAGCGTGACAATCGCCAAATCGCCTGCGCTGAGCCGCGCGGTAAGCGGGCCGATTGCCGCGCGAACACGCGCGGCGCGGGCCGCAGCGGTCGCGACGCGTGATTGGAAGTCGAGTGAGTCTACCGTGGCGCGAGCCGCGGCCATCGCGGCGCCAGCGCTCAGCACCCGTGCATTCAACTCTGCCGACGCCGATTCGCCGTCGAGCCAGCGGAGCACGGACTCGAACGAGTGCGGATACACTCGCAGACCCATCCCGTTGAGCAAGCCCGACACCATGGCGCCGAGCCCACCCATCATCTGGAGCTTGGGCGTATTGTCGGCGAGCGTGATGAATTCCTGCATCACACTTTCGAGACGCTGCTGAATGAGATCTGCGTCATACTGGTCGAGCAGGGCAGCCGCGCGTGTGTGGACATCGTCGAGCACCGTATCGATGTCATCGAGGCGGAGCACGGCGATCACCTGCTGACGCACAGCGGTGATCCTGTCCTCAATGCCACCAATGAGCGTCGACGGCTTGAATCCCTCGACGGTCGAGATGATGGTCGCGAACGCACTGCGTATCGGCGCGAGCGGCGTGTTGACGTCGAGGCCTGCGATCGCGGTCTTCACCTTGTCGATCGCATCACGCACGGGCTGTAGCGTGAGTGCAGGCGAGAGCTGCGAGATCTGTTGCGACAGCTCTTTCAGCTTCGAATCCACCTGCGCCAGCGCCGCGCGCGGCTCGTGTGCCTTCACCTCGGCAATCAGTGCATCGTAGCTCTGCTGGATGGTCGCCACCGCCGCATCCACGTCCGCGAGAATCGCGAAGTGGCCGTCGGGAGTGATCTGCAGCAACGATTCGATCTCCGTCTCGAGCGCGCCCGCGTCAGCATTCTTGATCGGAGCAACCGCAGCGTCGATGTCCGACTTCATCGATTCGGGAATCAGGTCGAACGGCACCGCGCCAATGACGTCCGCCGCCGTATCGATCGCGCTGGCGGCCGTATTGAAGTACGGCTCCATGCGCGCCTGTTCGAGCGCCGTCGCGAGTGCGCGAATGCCTTCCTCAACCGCGCCGAGTGCTTGATCCAGGTGCAGCGAGTCGAGAAACGTCTTCACTTCGCCAAACAACGCGTCGACGGTATTCTTGAGATCGTCGACGACGCCTTCGACGGCGCCGAGCGCGGTGGTCGTCGCGTCGGCAGCGGCCTGCAGAGCGGCAAGTACGTCGGCCACGAGTTGGCGCACCGCTTCGATGATCGTGACGATTGGCTCGAGCAGCGTGCGAATCGCGTCGGCGATTGGCTTGATCGGCAATGCGGCAACGGCGTCGCGCACCGAGCCGAGCGCGCCCTGATAGGTGACACGCACTTCGTCCAGCAGCTGGGCAAGCGTGTCGATCGGTGCCGTGAGCACCGCCATACCGTCGGCCAGCGGTTGCACGAACGACGCGACATCAATCGACGACACCCTATTCGCGATATCCGTCAGGCCACTCTCGGCAGTGGCAAACAGCGCGTCCAGATCCTGGGTCGGCCCTTCGAGCAAATCCTGGCGGATGAACTTCTGCAGTCCGCCGGCGAGTAGCGTGCTGATACGGTTGAGTGGTGCGAGATCGCCCGTACGAATCAGTGTGCGCCCAGTGTCCAACTCCGCCGACAGCTTGTCGACGTCGAGATAGACGAGTGTTGCTTCGCCGAGCCCCATGGAGGCGGTGTATTCGTCGCGGATCTGACTTAACGCGCCGGCAGCGCCGGCAACGGCGGCTGCGATGCGCTGCACTGTGCCAGCGTCCGCAGGATCGACCGCAGCCATCGCGTCTGCCAACTCGCCCCCATCAAACGTCAACGCCGACTCGAGTCCGGTGAACTCGCGATCGAGCACGCGCGGATCGAGACGTGCGGCCATCAACCCTGTAAGCCGCTCGATGTCGCTCGTGACGGCATCCAGCACCATCAATCCGCCGACAACACGCACCGCGCCATCGAGCGCTTCGATCGCGTCGGTAATCGGCACCGACGGGATGGAAACGCCGCTCGATGCTGTCACGCGCTGCAGCAACTGCTTGAAGACATTGCCTTCTTCCGCCGAGCCGAGTGCGAGTGCCGCGGCGTGCAGGGCGCCGAGCACGCCGTTCTCACGCGGTCCTTCAAGGATGGCCGACAGATCAGTGAGGAGCTTCTTCACCCGCGCTTCGATGTCGCCGAGGGCGGGGTTGGCAACCACGAGCTCGAGCGTGGCCAGTGCGTCCGTCACCGGCTTTACGATATCGCCGGCAATCGGCAGTGATCCGACGATCGACGTGGCGGCTTGCGCAACGACACTGACAGCTGGACCGAGCGACCCAGTGTTGAGCCCACTGAGTTGGGTACTGATGTCGCCGAGTGACGAGGCTGGAGTAGGATCGGTGATTCCCTGTAGCGCGCTCGCCGGTCCACCGACATTCGCGAGGAACGTCTGCACCAGCGACGACGCGTCGAGCTTGACCGTCAGTTGTGCACGCAGCGCCGGCATCGCTCAGGACCCTGTGTTGGAAATGGGCCTGGCCGTTGCGTTCTCGACGCCGCACGACGCGCGAACCGCATCGACGATCGCCATGGGTGAGAGCTCCGAGATACGCCATCGCCGGATGTAGAGCTCCTGGATCATCGCGGCGCGCGCGTCTTCGCCGATGGCGAGGATGTGCAAGCGCGGGTGATCGATGAACAGCGAGATGAATTCGCTTGCCCATTCATCGTGCGCCATGCCGACGACGAGGATGTCCGGATTGTGCGTCGCGACCGTCGCCGACATCGATACGTCGGCGTTCGCGCTGCCGACGAGCGTCATGTCGTGCTGACTGGCGAATGTCTCCTCGAGAATGCCGCGCACCATCGCCGGCATTGTCCCAAGCATCACGCGTATGGCGGCCACGTACACCTCGATGGCGATCGAGGTGGCAACTTCGCGGCGCCGGCTTAGCGGCGCATGGGCCGAGTGGCTACAAAAGGATTCAGGGAGGGACTAGATCCTTTGATCCATGGAGTGTCGCAAACGCGACACCGCCTGCCCTCGCCGCTCGACGTGCAGCTTCTCGAGGATTCTGTGCACGTGGTTCTTGACCGTGGCCACGGAAATCTGCAGGCGTTGCGCGATCTCCTTGTTGGAGAGCCCTTCGTCGAGCAGGGACGCCAGCTCCGCTTCGCGCGCCGTGAGGGATGGTTCGGCATGCGTTGGCGTCACGGAGAGTCGCGCTCGTTTGGCGAGTCGTCCGAGTACGTGAGCCACGCTGCCGTGCAACAACATGCTCTCGCCACGCGCTGCGGAGAGCACAGTCGCAATCAGCTCTTGCGACGTCGAGTTGCGTGACACGAAGGCCGCCGCGCCGCCATCGATGTAGTCGACGAGATCCTCGTCGAGCGCGGGCACGCCGAAGATGATGACGGGAATGTGCGGCTTCCCCGTCTTCATCACGTCGAGGACGATACGCACGTCGGGCATCGTCGCATCAATGAGGAGTGCGTCGGTGTCATCGTCCGTCACGCATTGCAGCGTGCGTTGCGCTGTTTCCGCAACACGCGAGACACGCAACCGTCCGTCGGCCGCAAACACGAGCGCGAGTCCTTCACTATAGAGACGCACGTCCGATCCCACGACCACGGCGCAGACGGCGCCTTTACCCTCGCGGTCCGTCGTGGCGCGCGCGCTGTGTGAAGGTGGTTGATTCAATTGAGGTGACACGGTGCCGCTCGACTCTTCGTGATACACGTCCCGCCATTTTCACGACGGCGGCGTCGCAAACTTCTTGGGCGGGCCACGCACATTGCATCGAGTTGGAGTGAGACGCAATACCCATACAGTCGTTTGTCGTCTCCGATGTGTACCGGTGCGGTCGCATACACATTTGTCTCGGCATGCACGCCAACATTTTGGCGGGTTCGAACACTATTTTCCGCTTTACGCGCCCGGTGTTGTACCTCTGCTTTCCCGACTTCATGAACGTTAAGCGCGTTCAGCTCACGCGATGTCGCTCGCGATTGTGATCTTGCTCACTAAACAGCAAAGGAGGCAGCGACCTCGACAATTGGATTCCGATCGCCACGCTGCATTGCACGGCAAATGGCGTCGTGATTTCAACTGGTCAGCGCCAACACCTTCATCGTCGTCCCGTACGAACGAAGCAACTGCAACTGCAACTGCCTATCACGGATTTCGCGGAAAGGCGCGGATAAAGCAAAAGCCACAAATGCAGTCGCACTATCCGCGCGTCTCCGCGCAATCCGTTATGAGCAGTTTGTTCTTGCTGTTGCGAATGGGAACGCGCACGCGCGATGACAATGGGCGTTTGCGGTCACCGGGGTTGACTTTCCCGCTGCCTCTGTTCGCCAGCACTAGCCTCCCACGATCTCGTTCAGCCCTCGACAACTCTGGCGAGTTCTTTCGCCGAGACTCGCGACAATCGACGCCCAATGCGTTCTGTGGCGCGCGTTCTAATCCGGCTTATCTTCACCCATGACCGTTTCGGCGACCCGAGTGTCTGGGTCTCCATCGCCAATGGAAGGCCCGCCCATGGTTCCTGACTCGTGAGTGCGACGGCGATCACGGTCCCGGATCGCCAGTTGAACACGTCATGACTGGAATCAGCACCCGACGCCGCCGCGCCTGTTAGCGACCGCGCGTTGTGTCAAGATCTTTGCAGCCAAGCCGCGTTGGCAATCCACCTTCTCTCGTGACGCTAAGATACGACATGACCGATTTTCATCCGCTGTGCCCGAAATGCGACAAACTCATGGACCGCGCCCACATTCCCGACGCGGCGCACGGCCAGGTCCTGCAATCGAGTTGGGCGCCGGGTGACCCCGAACACCGACGGTTCGTTGGCGGGATCAAGTATCACGCGGATGAGTTGATTCCCTTCAGTGCCTATCGATGCCCGGCCTGCGGCTATGTGGAGTTCTACGCGCGCCCTGTCTAGGTGGCGCGTGGACGAGCGCTGTCGTGCTGAGCGTATGCCCTTCGTCTTCACGAGCCAGGAGTCCGTGCGCAATGGAGCGCAGTGGTTCATACAGTTCTGCGACCAGTTCGTCCGTTCGTCCATCATCGGGCAACCTGTAGCTCCTGTCGGTTGGGTTCGTCGTGCGC
>JBDTXZ010000191.1:0-6574 GCA_040005935.1 bacterium
GATTGCAGCGGTTGGCGGCGTCCAGGCGTCGAACAAGTGGAACGTTGGTCATTACCAAACACGACACTGTCGCGAAGCGTATCGAGGGAACGTTCTCATTTGAATCAACTTCGTTGTTTGATGAGAGTGATGGCTCTGGTATCAGCGTCATGGAGCTCGCGGCGATTCTTTCGGCGCTCGAGGCGTCGAATCCGGCGATTGCTACGATGAGTCCCAACGAGTTCACGCGACACCTGACGAACGCCGACGCGGTGAATGCCGTTGTGGAGATCGCGCACGACATGCGTTCGCCGCTCACCTCGATCTTGTTCCTCGTCGAGACGCTGCGGCGTGGACGAAGCGGGCCGGTGACCACGGTCCAGGAGCGACAGCTCGGGCTGATCTACGGCGCTGCCCTGGGCTTGAACACGCTGGCCTGTGATGTCATCGATGCGGTGCGGGGCGGACAGCGGTTGGTGGATGGTCTTCCGATACCGTTCTCCATCGCTGAGGTGATTCTCGGGGTGTGCGACACCGTTCGCCCGATCAGTGAGGAGAAAGGACTTCCAATTACGCACGTACTCCCGTCCGTGGATGGACGGCTCGGATATCCGGGCGCGTTGGCGCGAGTGCTGTTGAACCTGATGACGAACGCCCTCAAGTACACCAACGAAGGTTCTGTCACGATCGGCGCCACGGAGTTGAGTGAGACCAATCTGTCGTTCTGGGTGTCGGACACTGGGCAGGGGATTCCCGAAAATGTGATGTCGATGCTGTTCGATGGATTCCGTCCGAGCGCGTCGGGCGTGCGATTCTCGAACGCCGGACTCGGGTTGGCGATCTGCCGAGATTTTCTCGAGTCGATGGGTACGAGCCTGCAGGTGGAGTCGACGCCTGAGGCAGGAACTCGATTCTCCTTCGAGATCGAGTTGCGGCGAGCCTGAGTGTCACCGTCATTGGATGTTTCGCGCAATCCTACTCTCGCGACAACCCATTCATGAATGACAACCGCCAGTTGGCGCCGGCCGCGTATCTCGTGGCCGCCGCACTCATCGTGTTTCCACTCTACGACTCAGGGATCTCGCTGTCGCCCTGGAACACAGCGAGTGCGCAGTGGCGATTCGGTGCGGTCGGACTACTGAGCAACACGCTCATGATCGTGGCGTTAGGTGCATTTATCACAGTCGTCACCGCGGTCGCGAGCAAACACGATCGCGCGCGACGTGTGCTGGGGTATACGTGCTGGATCATTGCCGTTGTGCTGTTGGCTTCGATCGCGGCATTTGCGCTGGATGCCGTGCAGGCGCGCTCTCAGATACGCCCGGATATGATGCTGTCCTATCAACTCGCCAGCCTGACCGCCGAAGTAAAGCTCCTCGTGGGCGTGATGTCATTCGCGCTGTTCGGAAGGGGATGCCGGTTTGAAGGGGCCGCTCACTAGAATCGATCGCGCCTGCGCTGCCGTGCGCGCGGGAATCTGACTGGAAGCGCGACAATACTCGCCTGTAGCGCGATCGCAACATGATGTGGTGCTAGTCGCAGCTCAGATGCGCTAAAGACGACCCGATGGCAGTTGCTCCAGGGCCTCAAGTAGCCTTCCTTCGGTGCTTTACGTCGCCTCTCATGACTCGACAAATGAAAGGCAGGCAAGGAATGATTAATGCCTTCATTTGCTTGTGTGTTTGATGCGGTGCTTCATCGCGCACACATCGTGTTGCATGCCTCATTCGTCCCCGCCTATGCGAATCCGTACGGTTGCCGTCGTACTACTGGCAACATTGTTGAGCGGAGCTCCTGCACAGGCGTCCACCCAGTTCACCTTCGTGAACGGTGGAACTGCCATAGCATTCGGGTTTCATATTGGCCCGTACCAGGGAGTAAGGGGGGTCCCCGGAACGCCGATTGTGTTGAATTGTGTCGATTTCTTTCATGAAGTCGCTGCGGGTCAATCATGGTTCGCCAGTATCTCCAACCTGTCGTCGGGTGGTCGTGGAGGACCCGTGGTGCGGCCGAGCGATTTGCAGGCGTACCGTCTGTCCGCTTGGCTCACTTCCCACTATGCGGCGAATCCTGGCGAAATCGCAGGGAGTCAGGCCACGATTTGGGGTCGGTTCCAAGGCCACACGCTGCAACCACTTGCTGCGAACGCGCCCTTTTGGCTCAATTCATCACTCGCGCTTGATGGTGACGTGACGCCCGCGCTGTACGTCGTCTCCGAAGCGACCAAGGCTGATTCCAACAGCGCGCAAGAGTTCATCATTTACGATCGCGCCCTGGAAGAACAAGCGGTTGTGCCCACGCCGGAGCCCGGGTCGTTCATCTTGGTGGGATCTGCATTTCTCGGAGCGGTTGGCATGGGACGTCGGCGAAAGCGCTGAGTAGCCAACGAATTTGCTGGCAGCAGGTCTCGAGTGCGCGGTTGGGAGCTGCTTCGCGTCAGCGGCCTGCTTCCGTTGTCGGCGTGGGGAGCTCGGGGTCGAGTGGATCGGCATCGACATCGTGCGCGATACCGCTCCGCCTGACAAAGATGATGACGGCGGCCAACAACAGCGCCCACAGACAGATCGTCAGCTCGCTCTGAAGCAGGGCGCGAAGCGACATACTCGGCCAGTCGTGGAACTCCGCGCGGGATGTTCCTTCTGGTTCGCGTCGAAGCGCGATGAGAAGCAGGCTCGTCGACATTTCGCCTGCAACTTCAACCAGCGCGAATAGCGGCGCGCGCCATGTCCACGAACGCACGGGAAAGTTGGCCAGGTGAGCAGTGGTCATGCCCAGGAGCACCAGTGTTCCGACGATGAAAACCAGCCCGTAATAGAGCCAGCTGACGCGCCCATGCGTGAACGCGAGCGCGCGAAGCAGGCGTAGCACGATGCCTGTGAGCAGCGCCATTTCGACGAGGGAGAGCGACAGTCGCCGGAAGGCGGGCGGCTCCTCCAGTCGCCACTCGAGTGTCTGTCGCGGAAAGAACGAGGGCATGGGACTCAGATATTGGCCGTAGTGGGGAAGGAATCGTTGGTCGTCACAACCGACTCAATTCGGTACGGACGCACGTCCGGCCTTCTCTCCTGGTACGTACGGCGAGCCTCGCATTACCGCGATCAACGCCTCCTCGATCTTGTCGAACGAAAACGGTTTGGTGAGCACCGGCTGACGAGAGACACTCCCACGTGACGTTGAGGTCACGACGTCCCCTGTGATGAAGACCGTCCGTGCAGCGAGGCCTGGGCGCTCGATGCGCAATTGTTCGTGGAACGCGTAGCCGTCCATTCCCGGCATGCGCAGGTCGCAGACGACCGCATCAACGCCGCTGGTGCGCGCAGCCTCGAGGGCAGACTCACCATCCGCAGCAGTGACGACGCTGAACCCGCGCATCGTTCCGAATGCCTCCATTCCGCTACGTAGCGATGGCTCGTCGTCGACAAACAGCAAGCGAATACCGGCGAGGGGCGAGCGCAGAGTGAAGGGCGCCAACTCTCCGATACCGTCAGCGTCGCTCGGCGGTGATGAGACCGATGGCAGCGTCACACGAAAGACCGATCCGGCCGGACTCGTTTCACTGACTTCGATGGTTCCGCCGTGCGCGGTGACGATCCCGTAGCTCACACTGAGACCCAGTCCCGTTCCTTCCCCTTCTTTCTTCGTGGTGAAGAACGGTTCGAAGATGTGCGCCCGCGTCTCGGGCGGGATGCCGGTGCCGGTGTCGCTGACTTCGAGGCGCACAGCACCATCGAGGGTATATGTACTCACGCGCAGGTTGCCGCCGCCATTTGGATTCATGGCCTGCACGGCATTGGTGAGCAGGTTCAGGCACACCTGTTGGAGTTGCCGAGCGTCTCCCATGACTGAAGGCAACTCTTCGGCGAGGTCGGTTTCCACACGGACCGATGCCTCGACGAATTGATACTGCCGCATGCGGACCGTACGCGCGACGACGCTGTTGACGTCGAGCGGAGCGCGCTGCGGTTCGCTTCGGCGTGCGAAGGCCAGGAGATCTTTCACGACCTGACTCGCACGCGTCGTCTCCGTGCGAATGACGTCGATGGATTCGCGCTGCGACGGTGAGAGTGTCGACTCGCGGAGCAGGAGTTGCGCGAAGGCGCTGATGCTGCTGAGCGGATTATTCACTTCGTGCGCTACGCCGGCAACGAGTTCTCCCACTGCCGCCAGGCGATCCGACTCCATGAGGCGCACGCGCAGCTCGCGCTCCTGCGTCATGTCGCGACCAATGAGCAAGACACTGGGCGGATCGGCTTCGGGCAAGCGGCTTGCCGCGAGTGCGACGACGCGGGTTGTTCCGCCCGGAAGGGTCACCTGTACTTCGACGCGGGCTGGCGTTCCGGAGAATGCCGCTACGAGAGCGCTGTCCATGATGGCGCGATCTACCGGGAGGAGCAGCTCACCGAGGGTTTTTCCGATGATCAGGTGCGGCTCGAGTCCGAACACCTCGCGCACGGCGTCATTTGCTTCGCGGATTCGGCCGGTGGCATGCAGCACCGTGAGCACGGCATCTGGCGCGGCGCGGAACAGTGTGCGAAAGCGCCATTCCGCTTGCTTCATCGTCTGGAACAACTCGGCGTTCGCGAGCGCCACGGAGAGCAGGTCCGCCATCGCTTCTACGCGTTCGAGCTCGAGTGGCGAAAACGTGTGCACTCTGGTCGAGACGATGGACACGGCGCCGATGCGTTCTCCGCGCCGCTGGACGGGAACGATCGCCATGCCGCGCACTGGCTCGTCGCCGTCTTCGTACCAGGTGCCGCTGACGAGTTCACGGTGTTCGTGCACATCGGCAACGCTCCAACTCCCACCGAGCCGAATGATGCGACCCATCGCCGAACCTGCGAGCGGGACCTTGGTTCCGGTGAAGGTGCTCAATGCCCCGCTTGCGGCCGACAACTCGATCATACCATCGTCGACAAGTAGCCCAAGCGCGGCGCCATCTGCTTGCGCGACGTCTGCTGCGGCCTCGAGAAACCGATCCAGTACGCGGCGCGGGTCGAGCTCCAACGTGATTTGCTGTCCGAGCCACCACATGCGATGCAGCACGCGTTGTGCGTCGTCGAGCTCCAGAGTGCGTTCGGCAACGCGCCGCTCGAGTGTTGCCTTGAGCACCTGCTCGGCGCTTACGCGGACCTGTAGTTCTTCGGCGGCGATGCGCTCCGACGAGAGTGCGTAACTGGCGTAGAGCGCCAGCAGGCCGTTGAGTGCTGCCACGGCCACCGCGAGCTCGAGGCTGCTCAACTCCTGGAGACCCGGCAGCACTGGCGAGAGTGGCCATACGAGTAGCCATGCCTCACCGAGGCCAATGAGTGTCGCGAGTAATGCAAAGGCGCCGAAGACGAGTCGGACGAGGCCGCGTGGTCCGCGCGCGATGGAGAGGGACGCCGTCGCGAACGCTGCGCACGCGAGGATGAAGGTTGCTCCCAGCACGGGAGACGTCGCTTGCCATGGAACGAACAACAGCGCACCGAACAGCACGACGCATGCAAGCTGCGAGCATGCGATCAACCGGGAAGTGAGCGTGGCGGGGGCGAGCGACGCCAGCTTCATCGAGGGCTCACGGAGGCTAGTGAATTCGTGTCCCGATGCGTCCCCATCGGATGTCGGTGATGAACGAGAGCGGACGATCGGTTTCGTCGCCGCTGCGATAGGTGTAGTACACGAAGCTGGGCCGGCCACGGACATTCTCGCGCGGGACTGTGCCCCAATACCGACTGTCCTTCGACTCGTACCGATTGTCGCCCATCATGAAGTAGTTGCCGGCTGGAATGACGAGCGGACCCCAGTTGTCGAGCTGTGGTTGTGCAGGAGCTGGACCGAAACGCGACTGCTTGAGCTCCACCGTGTGCTGCCACTCGAAATTCGGTGCGGTGCTTGTGGGCTGGCCACTGGTAGCAGTTGGCGTGCTCACGATGCCGAAGCCCTGTCGTTGTGCAACGCCGTTTACGTGAAGCAGACCGGCGCGCATGTACAACGTGTCACCGGGCATGCCGACCATGCGCTTCACGAGCGTTGGTGTGGCATCAGCACCGCGTGCGGCTTCGTCGGCTTGATAGGGCGACACGAAGACGATGACTTCGCCGCGCTTCGGTTCGCTGAACGAGGGGAGATGTGTATTGGTGAACGGGATGTGCGGACCGTACACCGCCTTGTTGACGAAGAGCCAGTCGCCGATCAAGAGCGTGGGGATCATTGATCCCGACGGGATGCGATAGGCAGCGATGAGAAAGGTGTTGATGACGAGGTAGATGAGAATCGCGCCGGCGAGAGACTTGACGTTCTCCCAGACGACGTTGAGGAGTGAGCCGCGAGCGGCTTTCTTGCCGCGAGCATTCGCGACGACGTTTGCGGCCATGGACGACGGAGGGGAGAGAGTGAGATGCTGGACAATTGAAATCTCCCTACGTACCGACGGCGGGCAAGGGTTCCGCGGCGAGAGATGCATCGAGGGGGCGCACCGACGAATCGGTGCGCCCCCTCGTTCCTGCAGTCAATGCGAGTCGAACTACTTGAGATGCTTGTTGACGAGCTTCGTCATCTCGAACATCGAGACCTGTGCCTTTCCACCGAACACCGGCTTCAGGTTTTCGTCGGCGTT
>JBDTXZ010000192.1:0-6573 GCA_040005935.1 bacterium
AGGTGAGTACTGGGCTCTGGTATCTCGAGACGCGCCTGATCGACGCGAGTGCCGCTGCGCGCGACGCACTCATGCGCGCCTTCGAGGACGAGTTCGGTGCGACGGGCGACGCACTCCGCATTCCTGTTCCCATTCGCCTGGGCAACTGGGTTGGCGGGGATCGCGATGGAAATCCGAACGTCACTCCGGAGACAACACTCGCCTCCGCGCGTCGCGCGAGTCACGTCATCCTCGGCCGATACGGTCGTGCGCTCGACGACCTCGTCGAACGGCTATCGCTGTCCGCTCAACTTTCCCCGCCGCCCGATGAATTGCTCGCGTCACTCGAGGTGGATCGCGCCCAGCTTCCCGAGGTCTGGTCCGCCAACCGCGCGCGCAACGAATCCGAGCCTGTCCGTCTCAAGCTGAGCTTCATGTCCGCACGCATCGCCGCCACTCGGCGACGCGTGGCATCACGTGATGCGGGAGCGTTTCGCCCAGAGAGCGCAGCGTATGATGACGCAATCGCATTCGAGAGCGACTTGATGCTGGTGCGCCGGAGCGTGTTGCTCGCTGGTGCGGTGGAGGCGTGTCGCACGGTGCTCGATCCGACCATCGCCGTCGTTCGCGCGCATGGGTTCCACGGTTTCATGATGGACATCCGTGATCATGCCGACATGCATCGCGCGGCGACCGACGATATCACCACGGTGCTCGGCCTCCCCGCGCTCGATGCGGCCGCGATGCGCAATGAGTTGACAGGCCGGCGCCCGCTCGTCGGTGCGCATCTGCCGGTTACGGATGCCACGCTCCGCGTGCTCGATACGTTCCGCGCCATTCGCCTTATCCAGGAGGAGTCCGGCGCGTCAGCTGCGTCTACGTACATCATCTCGATGACGCGACACGCGGACGACTTGTTGCGCGTGTTGCTGCTGGGGCGTGAAACGGGTCTCGTCGATCTCGCTGCCGAGCCACCCCAATCGCGGATCGACGTCGTTCCGCTGTTCGAGACGCTGGATGATCTCGACCGCGCGGCGCGCGTGATGCGTGAGCTGCTCGCCGATCCGGTCTATCGTCGGCAACTCACGGCACGCGGCAACCGCCAGGAGGTGATGCTCGGCTACTCGGACTCGGCGAAGGATGCCGGGCTGCTCTCCGCGTCGTGGGCGCTGTATCGCGCGCAGGAGGAACTCGCCGCCGTGTTTCGCGACGCAGGCGTGGAACTCGTTCTCTTTCACGGCCGTGGCGGCGGAGTTGGCCGCGGCGGCGGATCACCAGTGCATCGCGCGCTCTCCGCGCTGCCGCCCGACACCGTGAACGGACGCATCAAGATCACGGAGCAAGGCGAGATCATCTCGCAGCAGTTTGGGCTGTTGCCAGTTGCCGAGCGAACGCTCGAGGTCACGGTATCGGGTGTGCTGCTGCATGGCTTTACTGACTGGCGACGCGGTCACGACGCCGCTGAGGTGGAGCGTTTTCGCGAGATCGTGAATGAGCTCGCACAGCGGTCGTACGTGATGTACCGCGATCTCGTGCACGACGGCCCAGACCTGTTCGCCCTCTTTCGTACGGCGACACCAATCGCGGAATTGGCCGATGCGCGCTTTGGGTCGCGTCCAGCGTATCGCCCGGGCGGAAGTGCTGGCATGGACGGTATTCGCGCAATTCCGTGGGCGTTCGGATGGACGCAGATTCGCCTGATGCTCACGGGGTGGCTCGGTGTTGGAACGGCACTCGCGGATAAGTGTGCGTCGCCCGGGGGTTTGCGTGAGTTGCAGCACATGGCGCGATCATGGCCGTTCTTCGATGATTTTCTGGCGAAGGTCGAGATGGTGTGCGCGAAGACGGATCTCGAGATTGCGCGCACGTATGTCGAGCGGCTTGGAGGTGATGCGACGCTGTTGTCGGTGCTCGAGGCGGAGTACACGCGAACGGTCGAGAGTGTGCTCCAGATTCGAGAGACGACGCATCTCATTGCGGACGTTCCCGTCCTTCAGGCGGCTATTGCACTGCGGAATCCGTATGTCGATCCGTTGTCGTTGCTGCAGATTGCGCTGCTGCGTCGTAAGCGCGCGCTGCCGGAGGGCAGTCGAGAGCGCGCGTTTGTCGAAGAAGTGCTTGCGACGACGTTGAGCGGTATTGCGCAGGGTTTGCGGAATACGGGCTAAGGCGTTGGCAACTGCGCTGGAAAAAGCGTTGTACGAATTTCACGCGGCTCTCGCGGATTTACGCGGATCAAGTCTACAGGCGCACGAACGATTGTCGTGCGAGGGCAAACACGACAGGGCACGAGTCGGATCAGTTGCGTGTTAGCTCGCAGATAGTCGCTGCAACCATCGTGCGTCGTTTGGAATTTGCGGGCCGGGTGGGTTGCTGGGGCGCCGCCACTCGATCACCAAAGAGATGCAATCCGCGTTGATCCGCTAAATCCGCGTAAATCCGCGCCAGGAAGTTCCGATCAACGCAGTTGGGAAACGCGTTGAACGAATTTGAACGCGGATTTACGCGGATTTGGCGGATTTACGCGGATCGTTCTACAGGCGCACAAACAGTCGGCTCGCCCACGTAAGAGCAGAACAAGCATCAGCGGAGTGACAACTCTCAGAACCGATCGTTACGCACTCTTTTGGTTCTGATTGTGCGTCGAATTGGGCAGCCGCGGACGTCGGCAGTCGATCACGACAGAGATGCGATCCGCGTGATCTCCTAAACCCAATGCTGTTCAGTTGGGTTGGGAATGGATGTCATCCCGCAAGCGCGAGCGCAGCGAGCGAGTGTCGGGATCTTGTGTCATGCGCTCGACGAACGCCCAGAGCAAGGGTAGTAGATCCCGACACTCGCTTCGCTCCTGCGGGATGACAACCATTACCTGAACCGTAGAGATCCGACCAACGCGCTTGAGCAACGCCCTGGGAATCGCGTTACAGCTCAAGCCGTCGACTCACTCAGCGACGCATGATGCGCAAGATCGTCGAGGAACGGATACTGGCTGCGAATGCTCGCGACCCGCGCGGTGGACACATCCACGATGGCCGGCGACGCGACCGCCGTGCGCTGAGCGACCGGAAGCCCCCATGGATCGTAACCGGCAGAGCCCCCATCGTACTGCAGTCCCCCGGCATTCCCCGTGCGATTGACGCCAACCACATACGCCTGGTTTTCGATTGCCCGTGCGAGCAGAAGCGCGTCCCAGTGCGGACGTCGAGCCGCCGGCCAGTTCGCGATGACGACGATCAGGTCTGACCATGGTGCCGCCGCGCGAAACAACTCGGGAAAGCGCAGGTCGTAACACACGAACGGGCTCACACGCACACCGTCGATGTCGATCACGACGGGAATGATCCCAGCGGAGTAATGCTCGTTTTCGCTGGCAAAGCTGAATAGCCGCTGCTTCGCGTACGTCGCGACCAGACTGCCCTCCGGATTGAACACGGCAGCCACGTTCACGTATCCCGCTTCGCCGCGCATGGCCACGCCGGCCATCAGCCAGATGTCATGAATCGCGGCCATGGTGCTCAGTCGCGCGAACGATGGACCATCGACTCCCTCTGCCCAACGCTCGGGCTCCATTGTAAAGCCGGTCGTGCACATCTCGGGAAGGACAACCAATCGCGCGCCCGTAGACGCCGCCCGGCTCACGCACACGGCGGCGCGATCGAGCGAGCCTTCCGGCTGCTGCCAACCGGTGTCGTACTCACCAAGTGCAACGCGAAGCGTCGCCTCCGGTCCTTCGCGCGCAACGCGCTCCTTACTCGTCACAGCAATGCCTCGCGCAATTTGATGCTCCCCTCTCGGACCATGGCCGTATCACAGCTGAATGAAAAGCGAATCGCGCCTGGATAGCTCATACAAAGAAAGTGCCTCGCGGCACGAACGGTCGCAATCCGGGAATGTCGCGCATCGCACTCAGCATCATGTCCCACCGCACACGATATTCGTCGCGCACTGCCGTCGTGCTGGCGCTGCTGCCACGCACCGCCGCGAGCGCGGCCCCCTGCGTGATGCTGTTTACGCCGTTGATAGTGCAGCGCAGCAATTTCGAGATGCGACCCCGCAACCGCGCTGCCCCTGTCACGAGATAACCGGTTCGCAGGCCGCTCACGTGGCTCCTGGAAAACGAGAAAATGCTGATGACGCGAGGGGCATCGTCATCGGCGAGCGCACCGATCGAAACGTGCTCGCTCGGTTCGAATGCGAGATCTTCGTAGTGCGCCTGTTGGATTGTGCGGCGTGTTGACGAAAATCGCCGTAGTGCGCGGCGTGATCGCGAAGACGTCAGTGCTCGTGAGCCCAATACGCCCATCCCGCCCTCGCACTTTCTCGGCAAGCGCCGCGCGCAATTCGGGAATCCCATTGTTCGGGACGTAGTGCGTTTTCCCAGCACTCGTCGCCGCCACCACCACCACCGCCTCCGAAACATGCGCCGCCGGGGCGAAGCTCAGATCGCCCGACCCGAACCGAAACACAACCTTTCCTGCCGCTTGGGCGCCAAGGAGCCGCTCACGGATCTGAACAATTTTGCCAGGCGAGACAAAGTCCAACGCGTGCGGCGCGGCAACAGGCGACTGCTCGACAGACCGTGTCATAGCGAAGGCTGGTTAGGTGTTGGTGCATTATATGTAACGTCTCGCGTGCTTTGGGTGCAATAATTCGGTATTAGTTTGTCCAGATATCGGACAAAAGCGGCAAAGGTGTTGTGCATTTCGTGCGTTTTTGACAATATTCCACACCATCCTGCCGCACAAAGGCGTTTTGTAAGCAAGCTGTTCCGCGCCAAGTGCCCTATTGCCAGCTCCCGTGGGAGACCCATGAAGCTCATTACCTGTGTAGTCCGGCCCGAACGTCTCCAAGCCGTCAAGGGAGCGCTCTTCGAGGTCGGCGTGACCGGAATGACGTTGTCGCGCGTGAGCGGGCATGGTGGCGAGCAGGAAATCGTCGAGCACTACCGTGGTTCGGCGCTCGTCCTGGAATTCCGAGACAAGGTCAAGATCGAAATGGCCGTGTCGGAGCCGTTCGTCGAAGCCACAATCCAGGCAATCCTCCGTGCGGCGCGCACCGGCGACGTCGGCGACGGAAAGATTTTCGTCCAGCCACTCGAGCGCGTGGTGCGCATTCGCACAGGCGAGAGTGATGTGGACGCACTCACTCCCGTGACCTCCGACGAAGTCCAGGAGCGACACACCGATCACGAACTGTGGAGCGTTGAACCGTGAACACCACCCCAATTTCGGCGGGCGATACCGCCTGGGTCCTCGTTTCCACCGCGCTCGTGATGTTGATGGTGCCGGGCCTTGCCCTGTTTTACGGCGGGCTCGTGCGCGGCAAGAACACGCTCAACAGCATGATGATGTCGCTCGCTCCGCTGGGCGTCGTCACGGTGCAATGGGTCGTCATCGGCTATTCACTCGCATTCTCTCCTGGCGGCTCGATGCTCGGCGGACTGTCGTGGTGGGGCTTCGCCGGCGTTGGTGCGACCGCCAACGCGACGTACGCGGCGACGGTTCCGCATGTCGCCTTTGCGCTGTTTCAGGCGATGTTCGCGGCCATCACGGTGTCGTTGATCTCGGGAGCGGTCGTCGAACGGATGCGCTTCCCGGCATTCCTCGTGTTCGCGCTCGCGTGGACGACCCTCGTGTACGATCCACTCGCGCATTGGGTGTGGGGCGATGGCGGCTGGTTGCGTGGACTTGGCGCGCTCGACTTCGCCGGCGGAACCGTCGTGCACGTGAGTGCAGGCACGGCAGCGCTCGTCGCAGCGCTGTTCCTCGGACGTCGCCACATGATTGGCCGAGCTCCGCTGGTGCCGCACAGTGTTCCATTCACGCTGTTCGGTGCCGGCCTGCTGTGGTTCGGCTGGTTCGGCTTCAATGCCGGTTCTGCGTTGGCAGCATCAGATGTGGCCGCCATGGCATTTGCTTCAACGCACGCGGCCGCGGCGGCGGGGCTCACGGCCTGGATGATCATCGACATCCTGCGGACGGGCCGAGCGACGGCGGTTGGCGCCGGGACGGGTGCGGTGATTGGGTTGGTGGCCATCACGCCCGCGGCTGGCTTCGTGAGCACTCGCGCGGGGCTGGCCATCGGAATCATCGCGGCGATGGCGAGTTACGCGGCCATGCAAATTCGTGCGCGAACGTCCGTGGATGACACACTCGACGTGTTCGCGTGCCATGGCGTTGCGGGTATCGTTGGCGCGCTGCTCACAGGTGTATTCGCCAGCAAGGCCGTGAATCCGGCGGGCGCCGACGGGCTATTCAGCGGCGGCGGATATCATCAGCTCGGTGTGCAGGCGCTGGCCGTGCTCGTTACGGTGGTGCTCTCGGGCACGCTCACCGCCGGAATTCTCTTCGCCATCCAGAGCGTGATGAAGGTGCGCAGCTCCATTGCGTCGGAGGTCGTTGGCCTCGACTCCAGCGAGCATGGTGAAGAGGCGTATCACGCTGGCGACCTAGGCGAAATGGGCGGCAGCGCTGGCGCGCTGGGGCATGGGGTCGTGCTCATTCGCCCGGGAACTCCGGAGCGGAAGCGCGGGGTGGCCTGATCCGTCAGCGGGTTTCGTCTGCACCAAAGTAGGACTCGATGCAGCCGCTGATG
>JBDTXZ010000193.1:0-6569 GCA_040005935.1 bacterium
CGGTCCATGCCTGCACTGTTCGTCCTCGCGGCTGGCGCCGCGGCATGCGCACGCTGGTCGCCGCCGCCATCGGCGGCCACGCGGATCAATATCGCCGGCGCCGGCGCGACGTTTCCGTATCCGCTCTACCGCGCATGGTTTGCGCGGTACGGCGATAGCGCTGGGGTCAGCATCAACTACTTCTCCGTCGGATCGGCGGAGGGGCTACGCCTGTTCGGTCGCGGAGACGTTGACTTCGGTGCTGTCGACAGCCGTCTCCGTCCAGCGGTGAATGAAAGCCGAGTGGGATGCGGCCAGGTCGCCATACCGATGGTGCAGGGCGCCGTTGCCGTCGCGTACAACCTGCCATCGCTCGGGATTTCCGTGCTCGTGCTGAATGCGCCTGTGCTGGCGGCCATTTATCGCGGCCAGCTGACGAAGTGGAACGCCGCGCCCATCGTCAACCTCAATCGATCGCTGAAGATGCCCGACTTGCCGATTACAGTCGTGCGTCGCGCGAGCGGAAGCGGCACAGGGCGAGCCTTTAGCGAATACCTGCGGACCAGCGGGCAATGGTTGCCAGCGGCCGATGAGGGCGACGTCCGGTGGCCCGTTGGAATCGCAGCAGAAGGAAACGAGAGCGCTGCCGCAGACGTGCAAGTCACCATTGGCGCGGTCGGGTTCATGGAGCTTACCTATGCGCGACAAAACCGGCTTGCAATTGCCGCATTGATCGACAGCGTTGGTGATCCCGTACAGCCGGGCACCAGCACGCCAACCTATCCGGTTCGCACACAGACATGGCTCCTTTTCGATCCGGCGCGGTTGACGGAGTCGAAAGGCAATGCGCTCGTCGGGTTTGTACGCTGGGCCCTTCGCGATGGCGCCGCGACCGCAGCGCGTCTGGAGTACGATGTGTTGCCGAGTGACACGATCGCACACTACGACTCGTTACTCGCTGCCGTGAACGTCAACCGCTGTGCAAAAACGCCGGCCAAATAGCCTGTCGTCCTGAGCGCAGCCCGGTCTGTCGTCCTGAGCAAGGCGAAGGACCTGCACCTGCAGTAGGGCAGGCCCTCCGCTTAGGTGTCGTCTTAGAACGTCGAACCAACGGTGAGGAACACGAGCCTGCGCGCGCCAGCCTGGAGCGTCTGGTTATCGCCAGACACCGTAAAGCCGCCGGTGCCGATTGGGCCAAGGTAGGAAGCGTCGAACAGGTTGCTGACATTGAGCTGGACCGTCAGCTCCTTCGCACGACCGACATGCTGGATCCGGTAACCCAGCCCCGCGTCGGCCACGGTGTACGCCGGCACCGACAGGTCGTTCAGGATCGTGAAGTATCGCTTGTCGACGTAACGGGCGCCGGCAGTGCCAACCCAGTTCGAGTGGTCATAGCGCAGCGCCGTATTCGCGATCACGCGCGGCGCGTCGACGGCATCCTTGCCCTTCGACGCAATCACCGACACGCCCGTCGATGTACCCGTCGAATAGTCCTCGTTGATCGTCGAGCTGTTGTACGAGCCAGAACTATTCCAGCTCACCTCTGGTGACAATTGCCACACGAGAAGCCCCTCGACTCCCTTTGTCGTCACCGTGCCGACGTTCGCAAACACCGACGCGCAAAATGCCGTGAGCTGGCAGTTCGCAATGCCAACGAGCCGATTGCGATAGTTCACGTAATACGTCGAGAATGACGCTTCGACCTGGTCGCGCTTCGTGCGGACGCCAACGTCAACAGACGAGGCGCGCTCAGGCTTCACGTTGGACTTGAAGAAGCCGAATGCTGCTGGGCTCAAATTGTAAACGCCGGATTGTGGGCTGAGCGGATACTGGTTGATGTTCTCCGAATAGTTGGCAAACAGCTGCTCGCTGGAATTCAACAGGAACACCGCACCGACTTGCGGAAGGAAACTACCCGTGGCCGTGACCTGAAAGTCAGGGCGGCCCTGATCACCAAACGACACGGCATTCAGCGTATTGCCGTTGCTGTGAAACTTTGCATCGACATTCAGGTACTTGGCGCCATACGTGAGCTTCAGTCGATTGTCGATTAGTCGATTCGTGTTCTGGACGTACGCCATCGATGTCGCAATGTCAGCGTTGCGATCAAAGTTCAAGCGAATGACGTTGCCAAAATTCACTTCTGGCCCGCTCTGCCACGACGCAAGTCGCCACGCCGGGCGGTGAATTGTCGTTCCATTGCTTTCGTACCACATGCCTGCCTCGAGCGCGTTGCCCGCGACGGTCGTTGTCAGCTTGCCAGTGGTGCCGCGCCGGTCGTCGGCGTATTGCGTCTGCCGAAAGTAGATTGGATCGGGACTCCAGCTCGCTCCGTAACTCGGCGCGGTCCAATCGCCGTTCCCCTTGTTGCGATGCAGGTACGGCTGCAGCGTGAGTGTCGTGCTCTCGTTCAACGCAAACTCGCCCCGCACGTAGGCGAGGTGATCCCGCCGCGCACCCAGCGATGACTGCCAGTACGCTTCGTCTTCCTGCCCGGACGTTGTCGCGAACTGCTTGGCTGCGCTCCAATCCGAAAACAAATCCCACGAGCGTCCGCTCGTATTCCACCGGGCCAGTGAGAAGTCCACGTAATCGGCTTCGCTACGGTTGGAGAACGAATAGAATCCTGTGAGCTTGTGGTCGCCCATGAACGCGACCGACTTTGCATTGAGCTGTTCCTGCCACGTCTGCCCATCACGGAACAGGCCTCGCCGCCCAAAGACTCCGGCGTTCTGTGGCGACGCCGGTGTGCCGCCTCCCTTCCATTTATCGTTGTCCTGTCGCGTAAAGCTGAGATACCCGCTGATTCCCTTATCGCCCATGCTATGCAAGCCCACATCGTACCGGCCGGTCGTGCGGTACGTATTGGCAGCACCGACCGTCTGCCTCAGCGAAAACGACGGTGCGCCCTTAGGCGCGTCGGACGCGTACTCAATGACGCCACCAAGGTTGTTGGCGCTCGCCGTGCCGATCGCGCCGCTGCCCTGCGCGACACCCGCACCCGCGAGATTTTCCGGATCCACCGCGCGGCCGATACCAAGACCGTTGAAGTTCCCGTAGCTCATGTCGCCCAGCGGCAGACCATCGAACGTTTGCCCGATCTGCTGCGTCTGAAACCCGCGAATCGTGACGCGATTGGCCCACTCGTACTGCCCCCACGGATCTGAGCTCTGCACGTTCACGCCGGGAAGCTTCTCGACGACCTTCAGCGCGCTCGTTCCCGCGGCGCGTTCGCGCAATTCACGTTTGCCAACGGCATTGGCGCCGCGCGCCTCACCGCGACCGGACGGCGTTGCGATGATCGCGATCGCGCCAAGTCGTTGCACGCTGTCCTTGGCGGAACCCTGCTGCGTTGCCTGCTGGCCCATTGCCGCGCTCGCGACCAGAAGGAGCGGTGCTATGGGCCAAGCGGATGGATGAATGCGACAAGACATACTGCTCACCTCTCCTCGAACGGAGTGTGCCGACAGAAAGTCTGCCAGCGTGGGCAAGGTGAGCGTACATGGTCACGGTACCGCGACTGAACGTCACGGATCAGGTAAGGAATTGGACATGATTGCGGCGACGCCAATCGCGCCCGGTCATCGACGCGATACGCCTCAAGTCGATAAGCGTCAGCCGTTGTCGCCACTGCGAAACGAAGGACCTGCGTTGCCAACGCAGGTCCTTCGTTCAACTCCCTTCTTCTACGTCATTCGCAGGCAGGGACCCAAACTATTGCGCCTTCGGCGTCGGAGACGGCGGCAGCGAGTGCACGCGTGCCTTGAATGTCTGGTAGTTGCGCGAGTCCGTTGGAAGCGAGCGAATGATCGCCGGGGCGTATGTCGCAATCAGCGCCTTCGTGGCCGTGATGCGATCCTCCTCGAGCGGGTGCGTCGCAAACCAGCCCTCCACCGCTGACGGGTTCGACGTACGCTCGTTGATGAGAATCTGGAACATTTCGGGCACACCATTCGGACTGATTCCCGCGCGAACAGTGTTCCGAATCCCCTCCTCGTCCGCTTCTGCTTCATCCTGTCGGCTGAATCGCGCAAAGAGCGCCGTTCCGCCAACCTGAATTGCAGCTTGTCCCGCTTGGCTGTTACAGACGCTGGTCAACACGCAAGCGAGCGTCACGCCAAAATTCGCGCCCTGTTGCTGCTGCATCTGCTTGATCGAGTGCCGCCGGACCACATGCCCAATTTCATGGCCGAGCACGCCCGCGAGTTGATCCATGCGCTGCGTACGCTCGACGAGGCCCCGATTCACATAGATGAAGCCCCCAGGCACCGCGAAGGCGTTCACCTCCTTGCTGTCCACCATGTAGAAGCGCCACGCGTGCGCTTCGGTCAGGTCCGTTCTCGACGTCAACCGAGCGATGGAATCGCCAATGAGGTTCAGATAACGGTTGATTTCGGGGTCCTGGACAATTGGCAACTGCTGATTGATCTGCGCCGAATACTGCTGACCCATCTCGACTTCTTGTTGCGTCGAGACGCCGCAGGCCGTCAACGTTACCGCGAGCGCAAAGCCAGCTACAGTTCGGTTCATGGTTCTCTCTCGTAAGCGGACGCCGGATCCAATCGCAATACCCATTCCTAACCGGCAAAATTCATAACACATTGAAGCTGCTGACTTTAGCCCGAGATCTTCGGCGCCGAAAGGCTCGCGAAAAACAGGGGCTCTTTGCCGCCGAAGGCGTTCGTGCAGTAGAAGAGCTCCTCCGCTCCAACCTCACGGTGCGCGGCGTACTCGTCGCGCCCCAACTCGCCGACGCGCCTCGTGGCGCCGCCCTTATAGGCATGCTTCGCACCGCTGGAGTCGAATTGGCAGAAATTCCTCCACTCGACTTCGCAAGTGCCGCAGAAACGGAGTCGCCGCAGGGCGTTCTGGCCATCGCCGAAATCCCCGAGTACGCACTCCAGTCGCTCCCGATGGCTGAGCGCGCAAGAATCGTCGTCCTGGATGCAGTCCAGGATCCGGGAAACGTCGGCACTATTCTGAGGACATCCGCTGCACTCGGCGCATCCGCAGTGGTGGCGCTTCCGGGAACCGTTGACCTATGGAATGCCAAGGTCGTCCGTAGTGCAATGGGCGCGAGTTTTCACTTTCCCGTGCTCTCCACCACCTGGGAGGAACTCGACCTGCTCCGGAAGCACCAAGGTGTTGCGCTCTGGGGCGCCGACGCAGCCGGGGCTCCGCTCGACACGTTGCATCCGCCCGCTCGTCTCGCGCTTGTGGTCGGCAATGAAGGGGCTGGCCTCTCCGCAGAGGCTCGCAATCGTATCGATATCCTGGCGTCACTCCCGATCAATTCCCACGTGGAATCGCTCAATGTCGCCGTGGCAACGGGCATCTTTCTCTATCAGCTGCGTACGTGAACTTCTCAATGCTCGCCACCGCCTACGCGTTTCTGGTCGGACTGTGCGTCGGTTCGTTTCTCAACGTCTGCGTCGCACGCTGGCCCAGGGACCTGAGCGTCATCCGGCCTCGGTCACGCTGTCCGCACTGCGGACATCAACTCGCGTGGTTCGAAAATATTCCGCTCTTCAGTTGGCTTGCGCTCAAGGCAAAGTGTCGCTGCTGCGATGAGCCGATTTCTCTCATCTATCCACTGCTCGAGATCACGATTGGCGCGCTGTGGGCGGTGTGCGTATGGCATTACGGTCCGACATTCACGGCGGTGCGTCTGGCGGTGTTCCTCACAATTCTCACAGGCGTCGCACTCACCGACCTGAAGCACTATCTCATTCCAGACGGCTTTACGGTGACGGGCCTGCTCTGGAGCCTCGCCGCGGCGTTGACGGCGCCGTTCCTGGGAGACTCGGCGCTCTTCGCGGGACCTTACGACGCACTGGTTGGCGCGTGCGCCGGCGCCGGACTGATCGCGGTGATCGGTTGGCTCGGCGAGGCCGCGCTCAAGCGCGAGGCCATGGGCATGGGCGACATGACGCTCATGGCGTTCGTCGGCGCGGCACTCGGCCCCGCGCGAGCGATTGCGACGGTTTTCGTCGGTGCGACAATTGGCGCCATCGCGTTCCTTGCCATCGTGTATCCCATCGCACTCATGCGTCGCGGGCGCGTGCCGTCGCAGACGGAACTTGCCCTTGGCGGACCGGCCGCAGCCCCCGTCGAACTTCCGCTGGTCCCATTCGGCGTCTTCCTCGCGCCGGCAGCGGTGATCATGCTCCTGTGGGGCGATCAGATACTTGGGCGCGTCTTTCCTTCGTTCTGAAACCCGCGACTCCAGAAGCGCGAACGGCAGCGTTGGGGCTTCGAGGTTGTCATCCCGCATTAGCGAAGCGAGTGTCGGGATCTACTATCCTTGCCCTGTGGAATTCCGTCGGGCGCGTGGACAGAAGATCCCGACACTCGCTCGCTGCGCTCGCGCATGCGGGATGACAGTCCGTTTGCACCCCACTGAACAGGATTGTTTCTAGCTTAGGCCCCAAGCTTGCGCCCCAAGCCCCCAAGCTGCTTTCGCAGTTTTCGGTATTGCCGCCTCCCGACACGCTAAAATCGCTATGTCAGAAGCGCACGACACGCCCGCATTGAACCGTTTCACGCGAGACCTTACAGAGGACGCCCGCGCGGGCCGTCTGGAAGTAGTT
>JBDTXZ010000194.1:0-6555 GCA_040005935.1 bacterium
TCGGGCCAGGCGCGCGATGCGAGAAGCTCTCGAAGCGCGTGTAGCTCTTCTGGAAAAACAGGTTCACAAATCCAATCGGCCCATTGCGCTGCTTTCCGATGATGATCTCGGCCTTGCCCTCGAGCGAGTTGCCGTCCTTATCGGCAACACCTTCGTAGACCTCGGGCCGGTAAATGAACATAATGAGATCGGCGTCTTGTTCGATCGCGCCCGATTCTCGAAGATCAGAAAGCTGCGGACGCTTACTGTCGCCTGCGCGTTGTTCTGGTGCGCGCGACAGCTGCGACAACGCCAGAACCGGCACGCTGAGTTCCTTGGCAAGCGCCTTGAGTCCGCGCGAGATCTGAGAGACTTCCTGCTGCCTGCTCTCTGAATTCGCTGGTCCCTGCATGAGTTGCAGGTAGTCAACGACGATCATGTCGAGACCCTGCTCCGCCTTGAGGCGCCGAGCTTTCGACCGCATCTCGAGCAGCGTGATGCCTGCGGTGTCGTCGATCCAGATTGGAGCGTGCGTCAGGATGCCGGCGGCTCGCGCAAGACGCGGAAAGTCGTCGTCCCGGAGCATGCCCTTTCGCAGCTTTTGTGCATCGATACGCGCTTCGGACGTGAGCATGCGCTGGACGAGCGACTCCTTGCTCATTTCCAGTGAGAAGAAGGCGACTTTCTTCTGCTTCTCGATCGCCGCGTGCTGCGCCATGTTGAGCACGAAGGCCGTCTTTCCCATCGACGGGCGCGCCGCGATGATGATCAAGTCGGACGGCTGGAAACCCGACGTCATTTCGTCGAGATCGTTGAATCCGCTGGCAACACCGGTGATGGCCTCACCGCCCGCGTGAATGGCCTCGATGCGCTCCATCGTTGGCCAAAGCAATTCCTTGATGCGCGAAAAGCCTTCACTGGTTCGCTGCTGCGCGACCTGGAAGATTTTCTGCTCTGCGAGATCAAGGAGCTCGTCGGCCGTCTGTCCACCCGAGAAGGCTTCGCCGACGATCTCCGTGGACACTTCGATCAGGCGCCGCAGCAGCGCCTTCTCCTTCACGATCTTCGCGTGGTACTCGACGTTTGCCGCCGTCGGCACCGCGTCGACCAGGAAGCCGATGTAGTCCTTGCCCCCTGCGTTCTCCAGCTCACCTTTGCGCGAGAGTTCGTCGGCGAGCGTGAGCGGGTCGACGACGCTCCCACGCTCCGTGATCGACATCATCGCCCGGAACAGGCGACGGTGCCGCTCGGCATAAAACATCGAGTCGTCCACGACCTCGACCGCGCGCATCACTGCGTCCTGGTCGATCAGCATCGCGGCGATTACTGCCTGCTCGGCGTCTTCGCTGTAGGGAGGACGCCGGTCCCGGTAAGGATCACGCCCGTGGGGCGTCGGGGCGATCGAGTATTCGTCGGGCAAGCTGGACGTCTTCCCAGGTAGGGCGTTTCCATGCCGGATTCCGGAGAAGCGCGGCGGGATGGTAGGTCACAATGAGCGGAACACCATAATAGCGGTGGATCTGGCCGCGCAGTTTGCCGATGGTGGTCTTCGTCTCGAGTAGAGTCTGCGCGGCAAACGTGCCCAGCGCTAGAATCACTTTGGGTCGCACCAGCTCGATCTGGCGCACAAGATATGGCGAGCAGGCGACGACTTCCTCTGGCAACGGATTCCGGTTGCCCGGAGGACGGTGCTTGAGGACGTTCGCAATGAACACATCCTCGCGACTGAGATTGATCGCGCCGATGATTTTGGTCAACAACTGGCCTGCCTGCCCGACGAATGGCACGCCCTGTTCGTCCTCGTTGGCGCCCGGCGCTTCCCCGACGATCATGAAGTCGGCGTTCGGGTTTCCAGTGCCGGGCACCGGATTCTTCGCCGTCGCATAGAGCGGACAGCGCCTGCAAGTGGAAATCGTCTCGGCAATGGCGTCGAGTGAACCGAGCTTAAATGCCGGATCGTCAAAAATCGCGCGACCCGCGCCACCCACGACCAGCCCGACTGGAACATCCTCGAGATTTGGAACGACCATGGCTGACTCCGCGACTGCCACCGGTGACGGCATGTGGAGCGCCGACTGCGGTGGGGCCGCGGGCACAATGCCGCCCGAGACTGATGGGCGGGCTCGAGGCGCTTCCTCAGGGAGCTCCACAATTGCCGGCGTTCCGATCGATGGCCTCGCCTCCGGCGCACCCCCAGCGGCACGCACGGCGGCACGCCAGTCTGGCGTTTCCGGAGCCTTTGACGCAGGCGCCGATGTCGCCGCGCCGAGTAGCTTCATCGCCTCTTCGACGCTGAGAGAATCGAGGACAAGCTCGCTCTCGCCCAATTCGCGCCGCTGCTCCAGATAGCGCCGCAGTGAATCCTTAGCGTCCATGCAGCAACTCCTCCACGCGGTCGAGGATCTCCTCTGCGACCTCCCGCTTGTCGAGCAGCGGGAGTTGTTCAGGGTCGGACCTGCCACGGCGTACGAGCGTTACGCGATTCGTGTCGACACCAAATCCGGATCCGGGCTCGTTGGCCGCATTGAGCACCACCATGTCGAGATTCTTTGCTTCAAGCTTCTTGCGTGCGTTCGAAAGCAGGTCGTCCGTCTCGAGCGCAAAGCCTACAACCACAGACCCAGGTCGTCGAGCGCTCCGTGTGGAGACAAGAATATCGGGCGTCTCGCGAAGTTCGAGAACGCGAGACTCGCCAGTCTTCTTGAGCTTTCCGAGCGCCTTCGTCGCTGGCTGGTAGTCGGCTGGAGCTGCGCTCATCACCACAACGTCTGAGCCGCCGATTCGCTCGGCAACTGCATCTCGCATTTCAGTGGTGGACTGCACGGACACGTGCGCCACGCCGACTGGAATCGGAACGGCGAGCGGACCGGCAACGAGTGTCACAATCGCGCCCCTGCGCCATGCCGCTGAGGCGATGGCAACGCCCATCTTGCCGCTGCTGTAGTTCGAAAGGAAGCGAACAGGGTCGATGGGCTCACGAGTTGGCCCCGCGGTCACGAGCACGGTCTTGCCCCGCAGCGCCGAATCCTTCTCGAGCAAGCGACCGACATGCTCGAAGATCGTTTCTGGCTCCGGCATGCGCCCGGGTCCGCTGCCCTCGCCGGCGGCCAGCATGCCGTCGTCGGGATCAATCAGCGTGTAGCCAAGGGCGAGGAGATGCGCGGCGTTGGCCTGTGTCTGCGCGTGCGCCCACATGCGGTCGTTCATCGCCGGCGCCATCAGTACGGGACATTGCGCTGCCAGTAGACACGCCGTGAGCAGGTCGTCCGCCTGCCCCGTTGCCGCTCGTGCCATGAGATCGGCAGTCGCGGGCGCAATGACGATGGCCGCTGCGCCGCGCGCAAGTTTGATATGCTCCAGTGCGCGTCCGGACTCGAACAGACCGGTGTGCACAGTACGGCCCGTCAGCGCCTCGAATGTGACAGCGCCAATGAACTCCGTAGCCGAGCGCGTGAGCACGACGTCAACTTCGGCGCCTGCCTTCACGAGGAGCCGGGCCAGCCAGGCGCTCTTGTAGCTCGCGATTCCGCCGGAGACGCCCAAGAGGACGCGGCGACCAACGAACGGACGAAAACCAGTGGCTGTCACCGCGCCGTGGGTAAGCGGTTCACCGTCTCCCGTCCACCAAGGAGTTACTCGGCCGAGCGGCGGCGCGGAATGACGCGATAGTTGATGTCGCCGCGCGAGAGCTCCTCGAGGGAGCGCGTCGTCAGCTTCTTGTCGCGTGAGCCGGAGCCGCCAGGAAACTCATTGAGGGCGCGCGCGTATTTCGCGGCAACAAGGACGCCGAGGTACTTGTTGGCGGCGTGCTGTGCAATCTCGATCGGTGTAAAAACTCGCATGACTCTCTGATCAGGGTGTGTTGTTCTCTATTTCCAACTCGAGGCGCTCGATGAGCTGCGCCACCTGTTGCCGAAGATTCTTGACTCGCTCGCGACTGACGGTCTCCGCATCAATGATCGATCCGACGCTCGCAACCGCGCGCTCCAGATCGTCGTTTACGACGACGTATTCATACTCGCCAACCTGTTGCAACTCCTGCAACGCCGACTGCAGGCGCCTGGCAAGCTGCGCAGGATTCTCCGTCTTCCGAGCGCGGAGCCGGTCGAGCAGGACTTCGGCAGAGGGCGGCAGAATGAAGATGGTCACCGACTGTGGAAAGGCGCGCATGAATTGAATGGCGCCCTGTACGTCGATGTCCATCACTACCTGCTTTCCATCTGCCATCACACGTTCGACTTCACGACGAAGGGTGCCATACAGATTGTCGTGCACCACCGCCGATTCCGCGAACGCATCACGCTCCCGTTCGGCAATGAACTCCGCGCGGGATATGAAATAATAGTCGGTTCCCGGAATTTCGCCCGGTCTGGGTGTTCGTGTGGTGCACGACACGGAATAGCCCAAGTCCGGTCGGCGGGCCAAGAGGAGCTTGGCGATGGTCGTCTTTCCGCCACCGGAGGGAGCGCTCAGGATCACCGGAAATCCGGCAGACCCACTCATTCGAGGTTCTCCACCTGCTCCCGAATTCGCTCGAGCTCCTCCTTCACCAGCAGCACGTCGGCGACAATCGCGGAGTCGTTGCCCTTGCTGCCCGTCGTATTTGCTTCGCGCAGCATCTCCTGGAGGAGGAAGCCCAACCGCTTCCCCACTCCGTCGGGCTGTGCCGATGCCAGTGCGGATCGAACGGCATCGATGTGGGCACTAAATCTCGAGAGCTCTTCCTGCACGTCCAACCGGTCCGCGAGCAGTGCGATCTCCTGCGCCAGCCGCCTCTCGTCCACGGCGAGTCCATCTGTCAGCTCCTTCACGGCGTTCCGCAGACGGTCGCGCTGCTCGATCACGCGCTCGGGGGCACGCTCCGCAATCCGGGCCAACGCATTCTCGATATGCGCGAGCCGCTCGTCGAGGTACGACGCAAGCCGAGCGCCCTCGACAGCGCGCATGGTGAGCAGCGCTTCGACGGCGCGATCAACGATTGCCACGAGCTGTGGCGCCGCTTCGGCAGTGAGTTCTTCGCGCGCCGCACCGGCAACGAAGACATCGGGGAGCCGCAGGATAGCCGCGACGTCGAGCGTATCGTGTAGCTCGAACCGTTGTTGCAAGGCGCGCAGCTGTCCGACATAGGACGCGAAGCGCGTCTCGTCGATTGGCAGCGTCATCGAGCCTTCAACGTCTTCGCGCTCAAAACGCGCCGAGAGCGTGACGTGACCGCGAGTAACGCCGCGGCGCATAGCGTCGCGCACCTCGCCCTCCCAGCGCGCGAGGGCGCCAGGAAGCTTGATGGACGGACTGAAGAATCGGTGATTCACGGAGCGAATCTCCACGCTCACGCGAGCTCCTCCCACCTCGCCGTCGGCCGCGCCGAACCCCGTCATGCTCCGTATCATATCAAGTCGCCTAAGTTACGGCGCAGCAACATCTTTGTCAATTCCAAAAGTCCCAACGCACACCGTAGAATTGCGTCTGCCGCGGAAAATTGTACCCTGGAACCTGCGAGTACTTTTCCTGGAGCAAATTGCGAAACTGATACGATACGACGGCCGTCTGCACGCGAATCTCCAACTTGAACGTGATCGCGCGATATCCGGGAGCCGTCCGCGCCGTATCCAATGCAACTGGAAAGCGAGTGCCCGACCGGTATTCGTGCGCCAACGATGCCAGCAGCCCGAAATTTCCATTGGGAAACTTGTCCAGCCGATTCGTCTGTATGTAGAGTTCGCTTCGCGTTTGATACTGTGGACGATAGAAGCCCGTGGAATCATTCCATTTTAGTGCCCATGCGTCCGCATTGACGCCCCGCCACAGACGCCCCCGAGCCGTAACCATTCGACCGGTTGCCTCACCCTCAGTCTGAACCGCGGAAGCACGAGCATACCGTGCGTCGAACTCCGCCGGTGCGAGTAACGTCGTTGGTCCTCGGCGCAACATTCCCACGCTGAACCACATGTCACGCAGGTGTATTCCCGCTTCGGCGCGGGAGTTGGTTCGGGCGGCAAGACGATAGCGCGTCACCTCGCTCGTATCGACAGCCACAAACGGACCGAGCCCTCCCACGGAAAACGCGCCTGTCTCGTCCAACACGGTACCGTTGCGAGGTTCCACAAACAGCCGATCGAAGTCTCCGGCACCCGTTCGCGACGCGGACCCGATCAGCGCGAACCTGTCGCGCAGCGAGAGCTTGATCGTGCCTTCGGTTCGTGACGGATTGAGGTAACTCTGTCCTTCGGCAAACGCTGATGCCGACAGCACACCGCTCGAGGCGGACGCTCGGCCAGACATCACGTGCGATGCTCGCTGTCCGCCAACGCGCACGCGCTCAGTTCCACTGACTCGAAGCGCGCCGCGGGATACGCCTCCCGTGAACAGATACTGACTTTCGTACGCGAGCGAATCAGACAGCGCACTCAGTGAATCGGTCGCCGATGGCAAGGATGAGGAAAGATTCGTCGACGTGCGCGCGGAACCGCGGTAACTATTGGCCGACGCGACGACTTGCATCCATCGTCCCGCGTCTGGATCACCGTTGCCAAGGCGCACATAGGATGTCACGCGCTGGGTCTCGATACCTGGCAC
>JBDTXZ010000195.1:0-6550 GCA_040005935.1 bacterium
ACGCCGCGATTGACCAGATGCGCGTGGCGACGCAGCTCGATCCGTCGAACCCCATCATGCACCGAGCGCTCGGTTTCTACCACGTGTTCCGCGCGCAGCCGGACAGCGCCGTTTTGGAGTTCGAACGAGGATTCAAGTTGAGTCCTACGCATTTCGGCGGGCGCAGCAACCTGGTATTTGGTTACGCGGCGGCTGGTCGCTGGGCAGACGCTTCGCGTGAGCGCGCGTTGATCGAGCGAGAGGCGGGCGGCAACTCTCCCAACTATGCTCGCATGGTGGTGAACCTCGCATTCGGCGAAGCCGATGCGGCGATGACGGCGCTCGAGCGAGGTGTGGCGGCACGAGAGGCGCTGTTCGGCATTGTGAGTATTCCGTGCGACCCGCTGTTCGATCCGCTGAAACACAACCCGCGATTCTCGGCGCTCATGCGTCGGTTAGGCGCGCATGCATGTCCGGTTGCTGGCGTCTGGCCGATCGGTGCGCCGAATCTCGAGCGGTCGACGAGAAAGTAACGCGCGGGACGGCGCACTCTTCGAAGCACAATCGTCGGACCATTCCCTCTCAGCTCAACGCCGGGACAGCTTCCGAGCGCCCACCTAGTGCTCAAGGGGCGGCGGCACTACCTGTTTCTCAGGTATCGGCGAACCAATGCACGAAGCCACACTCGGCACACACATGGCAGGCTGCCGTAGGCGAGGCCCACTCGACGCCGAAGAAACTGGCCGTGGCTCCATGAATCGTCGCCGATCTGGTGACGAATGTATCGGTGCCACATTGATGACAGATCAATGGCTTACCCTTGATCGTGACGCGTTCTGGATCTGAGCTCATGCGATGTAATGAAAGAGGAGGCGCTGGCGACGTAAAGCGATATACCAATCGTGGACACGAGGACTCCGGAAGGGAGAAATCTGCACATAAGCGACGTCTCAAGGCACAGCCGGCCATCCCGCGAATTTGCGACGCCTGCGAGCGCCATGCGACTCCCTCAGGCGCACGTCCCGCGCGTAGCTTTCCTACGCGCACACACCGCCTTCGCCGCGCCGAACTCATTGCCCGTACCATACCGATGCCGCTCTGCACGCGTTGGCGAGCCAGCACTCAGTCTCACACCATCGCGGTGGCTCTCGCGGTCCTGGTCGTAGTCGCGTGCGCGAACGATACGCAACGCGTCGGAGTGGAGGAGGCATCGGCCCAGCCCGCGTTAGCCGCGAGCCATGCGCCAATCGTCCGTGCACCCATTGTGCGAGCGCCCGCCGACACTGTGGACTCACTCACCGCTGCGCGGCGCGCGACGGTGATGGACACGATGCCGCTGCCACCGCTAAAGGCTCCGTCTAACGACACCAGCACGCGGCCGCGAACGCCCTCCGGGCTTGGGCCTAAGTCCGGCGACAGGCACCCCGCCTTTGGCGACGTCGGGAGCCCGCTCGATTCCCTCTGGCCTCAGAAAGCACCCGAGCCGTTGCCGGGCAGCATCCTCCCCGCGAAGCGCATCATCGCGTTCTACGGCAACCCGCTCTCGAAGCGCATGGGTATCCTCGGCCAGTTCGCGCCCGACGACATGCTGCGCAAGCTCGACGCGGAAGTTGCCGCATGGAACCGCGTCGACCCCGCGCATCCTGTGCAGCCTGCGTTGCACGTCATCGTGCTCGTCGCCGACGCGCAGCCCGGAACGAGCGGCAAGTATCGCACACGCCACGACAGCGCGATGATCGAGAAAGTCTACGGCTGGGCGAAGAGCCGGAACGCACTGATGTTCGTCGACCTCCAGGTGGGGCAAAGCACGTTGCAGTATGAGCTGCCCTGGATCGAGAAGTTCCTCGTGCGGCCAGACGTGCACCTCGGCATCGACCCCGAGTTCTCGATGAAGAAGGGCGGCATTCCCGGCAAGCGTATCGGCACGTACGACGCCGCCGACGTCAACTACGCGTCGAGGTTTCTGGCCGCGCTCGTAAAGAAGCACAACCTGCCACCGAAAATCCTCGTCGTGCACCGCTTCACACCGGGTGGCGTGACGAACACGAAGAAGATCGAGCTCGACCCGAGCGTTCAGGTCGTGATGCACATGGACGGCTTCGGCCCGCCGTGGATGAAGCGCGACACCTACTGGCGCGACGTCAAGCGCGAACCGGTGCAGTTCGCTGGATGGAAGCAGTTCACGAAACTGCGGAACGACCATCCGCCCACACCGCGCGGGGACATCCTGCGACTATGGCCACAGCCGCTCTACATCCAGATCCAGTAGCGCGCGATCGCGGGGGCTCAAACGGCAAGACGTCAACGCGTCCATCGTTGTGCGAGAGGAAGATCCGGGTGGATGTCCGCGAACGCGCTAACGCCGTGCAAACGCGAGCAACGGCGCGTAGTCGCCGGTATCAGCGGCCCTGAGCGCAGAGAGATAGTCCGCTCGCGCGTGCGTCGCGCGGACCAGGTCCGTAGCGCCCCACGAGAAGCGTGGACGTCGCTCCGCGTGCAGCAACGTGTCCGCCATCAGCCTTGCCCAACGACCATTGCCGTTCGGCCATGGATGGACGAGCACGAGCTGGTAATGGAGCCGCATCGCGAGCTCATCGAGCTCGTAGACCTGCGTGGTTAGCCAGTGGCTCGCATCGGTGAGTCGCTCGCGAAGGGCGACACGCACCTGGCTCGCGGGAACGCCGACGTTCTTTCCGGTACGCCGATACCCGCCAGCCCAGCTCCATGTCTCGTCAAACATGCGGCGGTGCAATTCCTCAGCGAACCCGGTGGTGAGGACCGCCGCTGACGTGCGTCGCCGCCGCGAGATCGCCCACGCAGCGGCGCGCGCGATGTTGAGCTGCTCCCACGCGTTCAGCTCCGCCTGCGTCGTAACGTGCGACGGCAGCAATCCTTCGGCCTCGTCCGGATCGAGGGGCGTCGCGCCCGCTGGTCCGCCCGCCGAGATGCGCGTGCTCCTCGCATTCACTTGCGGCGTGCCCGCCGTGTCGAGCGCGTGCCGCCGTCTCGCAAACCAGCATCACGATCCCAGAGGTGCCGCGGTGTCTCCGCGAGAACGCGTGCGCGTTCAGCGACCTGCGCGCGCATGTCCGCGTAGCCCACCGACTGATCCTCGAGCGCCATTGTGTGCGCTACGCGACCGAGCTGGGCAGCAGCGACCTCACGCGCGCGCGCCTCGATGATTCCGTCAAGCAGGTGATCGTTCGCCTTTGATGTGGTGGCCATGCGCGGCACGATCGCATAGACGAGGTCACAGTCCAGGGCATCTGCGGCGCGGCGCAGGGTGCCAAGCGTGATCGTGTCATCGCGTTCACGCTGCTCCAGGCGAACGACGTTCGAGGGCGACACGCCAAGTCGCTCTGCGAACTGGCGCACCGTCATGTCGAATGCCTCGCGAATGGCCGTGACCCATCCATCGCGCGGCCTGGGCGTTCGGGAAACGCCTACATAGCGCGCGAGCGCGGTGGAAAGCTGACGCCGTTCAAGACGCTGGAAGCCGAGGTCCATTGCAGCCACCCCTGGCTGACGTGCTGGTAGACGAATGAAGAATGCCTGCATCAGGTGGTGCTCCTTTATGCCGCAGAGCGCACCAACAACATGGCATATGTTGCTGCACAACGCAACATATAACAATCATCTGCTGCGTCATGACGCAACACACTCAGCACTACCTATTGCTATTTTTCGGACATCGCCACGGCATACCGGCGCGGTCAACGCGCGCCGCGTTTCGCGTCGGCATCGACATCCCGCTCCCAGGTATCGAGCAGAGGTCGCAATCGCTTCGCGACCTCCGGGTGCCGACGGATCACGTCATCGCGCTCGCCGAGATCCGCGCGGACATTGAAGAGCATCGGTCGCCCCTGATCAAAGATCAGCTTCCAGAGACGGCTAGGCTGTCGGATACCGATAGACGACCGCTGGTGCCCCGAAGAATTCGACGGTTTCCGCCGCAACCGCACCAAGGGAAGTGGCTACACGAATGGATCCGGAATTCGCTGGGCGAATAATGCTGGCGATGTCGCGACGGCCCAGGTCTTCGCGGGCAAAGCGCAGTGCAGCCGCCGCGCCTTCGCGCGCGTAACCCCTGCCCCACGCATTCGCGGCGAGGACGTACCCTATTTCAAAGGCGGGAAATCCCTCGGGTTCGTGGCAGCCGATGCGACCGAGGAGCCGGCCGGTCGACCGTTCTTCAACCGCCCAGAGGCCGAAGCCGCGCAGCTCCCAGTGCCCGATGATCATCGCGAGTTGTCGCCACGCGTCTGAACGTGAAAGCGGTCGGCCGTCGCCGAGAAATTGGGTGACGCGCTCGTCGGCCATGATTGCCGCATACGCGTCGAAGTCGTCGGCTGTAAAGCCACGTAACGTCAGGCGGTCGGTGATGAGCTGCGGGATGGTGAGCATCGAATTGGTTGGTGTATTCAGTGCCGGTGGTCGTCGTCACTTCTCGTCGCCACCGACGAATCGGTTGTCAATCGCAACGCGGCGTTAAGCCGACAGCGCGAACCCTGTAAAGCACCCTTGCGGAGTCAGGCCAGCATTGGATCAGGCCTGTAGCGTCAGAGGTCGAAGCGCATCGCTTGCTGCAGCACCTGCGAGTCAGGCCGCAATACCGTCGGGCCGCCAACTTCGCTGAACCCGGCAGTTTTATAGAATGCGAGAGCTGATCCATGGCCAAGTGCGACGCTCAGCAACAGGTGCTGCGCCCCAGCCGTGCGGGCCCATTCGATCGCTGCGGTGAGGAGCGTCGCGCCAGCGCCTCGCCGACGAAAGTCGGGATCGACCCAAACCTGAAATAGCGTGGCGTTTGTTGGGTCTTCAGGTTCGATGCGAACCCACGCGAGTCCGATTGCGCGATCACCCTCTTCAACGAGCATCGGAAAGTTCCACGACGAAGCCGCACCGGCCGACATGCGGGCGATCCACTCAGTGTCTGGGAAGCCGTCTTCGCGAGCAAACGTGCTTCCGAATGCGTCCGGCGCGTCGCGCAGGGCCCGGAGTCGCAGTTCGCGATAGAGTCGCCATTCGTGCGGCGCAAACCGGCGATGCGTTACCATGAGTGAGATTCGGCCGCCTAGAAGGTTGCCTCGATGAGAGCGAACGCTACTTGAACGCCGAGACGCTCTTCGTCGCAAGAGCCTCCTGAGAACTTTCGCGTGCCGTTCGCACTTGAGGAAGGTGATTTTCCGCCCAGCGACAGATCGATCTGAGCGGAGAGAGCAACGTGCGTCCCAGGGGCGTGAGTGTGTACTCCACGCGCGGGGGAACCACCGCATAGACGCGGCGCCGAATGATCCCATCACGCTCGAGTGATCGCAGCGTCTGGGTCAGCATCTTCTGAGAGATGCCGCCGATCATCCGCTTGAGCTCTCCGTGTCTCCTGGCGCCGCGGCTCACCGCGTAGATCACCAGCATGCTCCAGCGGTCCGCAATCAACGTCAGCACCTGCCGCGAATCGCAGTCTGGATTGAACACGTCCGGCGAAATATCCGACATTATTGCGTCACTCCTTTCAGGTACCATGGCAGCCCTAAGGCACTCACGGGTGCCTGCTTGTTGGGCAGAGCGCCGTTATCTAATGATTCGATGTTGAAAGGCAAGTAGCGCTCGAACGAAAGGTGGATATGGCTAGACCCATGATCAATGTTCATCGCTTCCAGGCCAGTCTTTTCCCCGTCAACGCGTATCTGGTGGAAACGCCGACGGCCGTCGTCGCCGTCGACGCGACGCTCGGCGTGTCCGACGGACGCGCGCTTCGCGCGCAAGCCGACAGCCTCGGCAAACCGCTCGCGGGAGTGATCATCACTCACGCTCACCCTGACCATTACGGTGGCGTCGCCGCGCTCGTCGGCGACAGCACGATTCCGGTGTACGCCGTCGCCGGTGTCGATGAAGTGATCAGGCGGGACGATGACTCGAAGGAGCAGATCCTGCGGCCGATGTTCGGTGACGAATGGGCGGTCGCCCGCATGTTTCCAAACCGCATCGTCCGCGACGGTGAGCGCGTGACGATTGGGGACGCGTCGTTTCAAGTCATTGACGCGGGTCCGTGTGAATCGCCTCACGATAGTTGGTGGGTGCTGGAGACCGATGGGCCACCGCAGGTGTTCATCGGAGATCTCGTATACAGCCACATGCATGGGTTTCTGGCAGATGGCTTCTACGAGCAGTGGTTGTCGAACATCGAACGCGCGAAGCGCGAGTTACCTGGCGACGCAGTGCTGTTGATGGGACATGGTGAACCGTCGACGGATCACGCGATTCTCCATTGGCAGGCCGAATACATTCAGCGCTTTCTGGCGACCCTCAAACGATCGGCTATCAACGAGCGGCTCGATGGCGAGTCACTCGCCGACGCCGTGACGAGTCAGATGAAGTCGTATCTGCCGAATGACGACTTACTCTTCCTGCTGCGCCTCAGCGTCGAGCCCATCCGTCAACGGCTGCTTGCACAGGAGACCCTAACATCCACCTAACGCGCATGCCGACGTGAGATCGCCAGTGTTACGCGCGCCATCTCGGTGCGCCGCTGCGCTCACGTGGGAGCGTTGGCGCCACCATCCCGCTTTCG
>JBDTXZ010000196.1:0-6537 GCA_040005935.1 bacterium
TGTCGCCATACGCGGACCCCTTGAAGTAGCTCGCGGCGTTATCGAGATCGATGAAAGTGTTGAACCCTTCATCCATCCACGGATAGAGCCGTTCGTTCGAGCCGACGATCATGGGAAACCACTCGTGCCCAAACTCATGCGCCAGTGCCCACTGCTGAATCTCGCGCGTGGTGTTGTTCGAGACGAACGTGAGCATGGGATACTCCATGCCGCCAACGGGACCTTCAACCGTCGTCGCGTGTGAGTACGGGTAGCGGTACCACTGCTCGCTGAAATGCTTGATGGCGCCACGCGCCATTCGGTGCGCTTCGGTCCACTTGTCGGCGGTGGAACGATAGAGCGTTTCGATCAGGATGCCGTCGAGATTGCTGGCTTCCCATTGCCAGTTGGGCGCAGCGGCCCACGCAAAATCGCGCACATTGCTCGCAGCATAGTGCCACGTGAATGCGTGCGTGCCCGGTCGCGTTTGACCAGGCTTGCCCGCTTCATCGCGCGTAATGATGGCGACCGCGGTGTCAGAACGATGCGCGATGGCGAGCCGGCTGCGTTGCGTTGCGGTGAGCACTTGATCGGCATTGCGCAGTTCGCCGGTTGCCGCAACGATGTAGCTCGCTGGCACTGTGAGCATCACATCAAAACTGCCATACTCGAGGTAGAACTCACCCGCGCCAATGTACGGTTCGTGATTCCAACCACGAACATCGTCGTACACTGCCATGCGCGGATACCACTGCGCAATTTCGAAGAGCGCGCCATCTCGACCCATTCGGCCAGCGCCTTGCTCGGGCACCGTAAAATGCCACACGAAGTCCAGGGCGACCGACGACTTGGGTGCCAATGGCGTCGGGAGATCGATGCGCATCATCGTGCCGTATGCCGTTCGCTTGGCGTCGACGCCATTCACCTTCGCCGACTCCATTGTTGGCTTGCCGGTGAAGTTGCCGCACGAGAAATCGAACGCGGTTTCGCCGAACACGAGCGGTGGCTGATTCAGGATGCTGGTGATGCTCGTCGGCGCGCAGATGTTCTGCTCGACTTGAAGCCACAGATATGGCAGCGCATCCGGCGAATTGTTGACGTAGTGGATCGTCTCTCGACCGCGGAGTTCGTTGCGTGCCGAGTCCAGCGTCGCAGTGATGCGATAGTCGGCGCGTTGTTGCCAATAGCGCGGGCCGGGCCGGCCGGCGGCGTTGCGGATCTCGTTGGGCGTCGGAAGTGCGAGTGGCCGAAACGGCGAGCTGTCGGCGACGGAGAGCTCGCGCGCCTGCGCGTGTAGATCGCCGATGGCGCCCAGGCTGGCGAGCGCCACAAATGCCGTCGTCCAGAGGAAAGCGAATGATCTGCCCAACGCCACATTGTCATCCCGCACGAGCGACCGCTCGTGTCGGGATCCACCATATGTCACCCGTGGCCGGTTTACAGCGCCGAGATGGTAGGTCCCGACCCTCGCTTCTCTCGTGCGGGATGACAGGACGGATGTTTTGCACTGACCGGTCGACATGTTAGACCAGGTTGGCGTCAGCAAAAGCGTGTGCGTTGCGCACCGCGGTTCGGAGCTCGGCGACCGGCGCGTTCCATGGTTCGAGTAGCGTCCATCCGGGACCCAGTGCGTCGACGCGCTCTTGCGGTTGGCGAGCACGAGCCTCGCCTTCAGACTTCGCGACAGGCTTCAGCCGCGCAGAAGACCCCAGCGCCTCCGCTGCGTCGGAGGGAATGCGCACCGCTAGAAAAGTCTGGCTATACGCGAACGCATAGGCGGCGCCCGACTTGGCAACGAGCACGGCCGCGCCCATCAGCATGCGGAGGCGCTGCTCTCCATCGGGGCCATCGAGCGCGACGAGGCGTTCAACGAGGTCGGGGTGCACGCGGAGCTCCCCCATTTTCACATCGCCGATCATCCGCAACACCGGCGCGAAGCGCGGTCGCTGTTGCTCTTCAGGCGTCATCATGTAGCGCAGGAAGGCGACAACTCCCGCGTTGTGGTTGTCGGCGCCGTCTTCGTGCATATTGCTCAATCTCACCTCTCGGGAGTGCATCATGTCTTACTCGCCGCGCCGCCAACTTGCTGGCCTTGCCTTGCCACTCGCGCTTGCGTTCGCGCTGCCGACGCACGCCGCCTTCGCACAGAACGCAATCGATTCAAAATCGGCCGCGCATATCCGCGATCAGTATATGGCTGATCTGGACACCGTGCACGCCAAGATCCTCGCGCTCGCCACGGCAATTCCTGCCGAGAAGTATGAATGGCGTCCGGCCGCCGGCGTGCGGTCGGTGTCGCAAGTGCTGATGCACGTGACGCATGAGTATTACTACTACGTCCCCAGCTCGCTTGCCGGTAAGACCCCGGCCGGATTCGGTGATCCCGGCGCTGCTGAGCAGAGACTCGCCAAGATCACGAAGAAAAGCGAGGTGCTCGCTGAACTCGCCAAGGCGTGGGCGCATACGAAGTCGCAAGTCGCGTCGGCAGACGCTGCGCATCTCACGGGCAAGTACAAACCATGGGGCATTACGATCGACCAGGCCGCGCTCTCGATGTCCGGCGATCTTCACGAGCACCTTGGGCAGCTCATCACGTATGCGCGAGTGAATGGCGTCAAGCCGCCGTGGACGAAGTAGAACTCTCAACATGATGGGCGAGCCATGAGCGGCGAGTTGGAGCTGATACGCGCGGGTCTCGCCGGGCAGTACACGGTGGATCGCCTGATTGGCCGCGGCGGGATGGCGTCCGTCTTTCTTGCCACCGATGTGCGCCACAACAGGAACGTCGCGATCAAGGTGCTGCATCCGGACGTGGCGGCCGCCATTGGGGCCGACCGCTTCCGGCGAGAGATCGAGATTGCCGCTCGGCTCGCGCATCCCGGTATTCTGCCGGTGCTCGACTCAGGAGCGTATCCGACGCCGGACGACAGGAGTGGGCTCTGGTATTCCATGCCGTACGTGGACGGGGAGTCGCTCCGCGACCGGCTCACCCGCGAGCGACAGCTTTCACTGGAAGTTGCCCAGTCCATCGCGCGCGAAGTAGCGGACGCGCTCGACTACGCACATCGGCACGGCGTGATTCATCGCGACGTCAAGCCGGAGAACATTTTATTGCAGGGCGACCGGCCAGTGCTCGCCGACTTCGGTGTCGCTCACGTCGTTGATCCCGCGCTCGGCGCGCGCCTCACGGCGACGGGGATCACGCTCGGCACTCCGTGCTACATGAGCCCCGAGCAAGCACTCGCAGAGCCAGTGGACGGCCGGGCGGACATATACGCACTGGGATGCGTGCTGTACGAGATGCTCACTGGTGAGCCGCCCTACACGGGCCCCACGGCACAGGCGATCATGGCGCGTATGATGACCGACGCGCCGCGCGCGATCACTCCCGTGCGACCGCAGGCCGCATCGCTCGAGCCGATCGTGATGAAAGCGCTCGCGCGGTCGCCCGCGGATCGCTATCGCACCGCGGGTGAGATGGCGGGCGCGCTTGGGCCCAACGCCATGTACACGAGTGCTCCACCGGCCGTCAGGCAGGCCGGTCAGGTTCGAAGTCGCCGCGCGCCGATCATCGCGACGGCGATTCTCGCGTCTGCCGCTGCGCTCGCGTTCTTCCTTTCACGCGACAACGCGCGACCAAACGCGGGCGGTGCGGCGCGAATTGTGGTACTCCCCTTTCGCACAACCGGAGATTCGGCACGTACGTATTTCACCTCGGGGATGACAGGCGCGCTTCGTACGAAGCTGGCGAGCGTGCCCGGCATCGAAGTAATCGCCGCGGCAAGCACCGCTGCCATTGCCGACACGACGAATCCTGCGGCGATCGCACGCCAGCTCGGCGCGAGTTACGCGCTGACGGGAACTGTCGCGTGGGACAGCATCGATGGGGGACAGATCAGCGTTCGGCCTGAACTCCTGGCCGCGCGCGACGGACGTGTCGTGCTGGCATGGCCATCACCTGTCGTTGCCGCGACCAAGAATGTCTTCGATGTGGAGCGCGATATCACCGAAAAAATCGCTCGCGCACTCGACATCACCCTTGGTGCGGCGGTTCGCGCACGGCTCGGCGCACATTTCGGTGACAATCCAGCGGCGTATGACCTGCTGCTCGCGTCCCGACAAGGAGGCTCGCCGGAACATCGCCGAGAGATGCTGCTCCGCGCGGTCGCGCTCGACTCGATGCTCGCTCCCGCGTGGGCCACGCTCGCTGAAGACGCGATCGTGCGGTTCGTCAATACGGGCGAGGAAGAGGACGCGAGGGAAGGTGCGACCATGAGTGCCAGAGCGATGACCGTCGCGCCCGATCTCGCCGAAAGCCAGCTTACGCGCGGCATGTACCACAGAAGTGTGACCCTCGCGCGGGACTCGTCCATCGCTTATCTGCGCAAGGCAAAGGCGCTCGCACCCGGCGATGCAACCATTTCGCACTTTCTCGCCTCGGGGTACTTGAACGCCGGCCGGTTGGAGGAAGCGTTGACCGAAGCCCGACGCGGAGCGGGGCTCGACCCCAGGAATGCATCGGCAGTGACGCGGGTCGCGAGAGTGCTGCTCTGGCAAAAGCGAGCAAACGAAGCGCTGGAGATCTACCGCCAGGCATGGGCGCTTCCCGAGAAGGATCTTCCGGCGTTCGCGTGGGCCGATGGCGCACTCGTGCATCTGGCGCTAGGGGACTTCAGCGGTGCGCGCGCCGGTGTTGCCAGGTTGCCAGACGCACGGCGGCGCCAGGTCATCGCCTTTCAGCTCGTCCAGGTCATGAGTCCGCAGACAATCGATGATTCGTTGCTGGCAGGGTTCTGTGAACGGGAATTTGCGCCGCCGTCGCGAGATCCCACCTGGAGCCGAATGCTCGCATGCGCTGAAGAGGCACGACGCAGCGGGTCGGCGAACCGCCTTCACGTCTTTGCGGACTCCGCCGTCAACCAGTTGCGATCGGCCGTCGGCGCCAACCCGAAGTACGCCACGAAACGCATGCGGTTCGCGTGGGCGCTGCTGCTCGCGGGCGACACCACGAGCGCGATTGCCGAGGCAGACTCCGGCCTCGCGCTGCTTCCACTCGAAAGGGATGCATTCCTCGGTGCGTACAATGCCATCGACTATGCGCAGATCACCGCAATGGCGGGCGATGCGCGTCGTGCGACCGCAATACTGAGCGAGCTCCTGCAAGGCCCATCGCCAGTGACAGTTGCATGGCTCAGGGTCGATCCAACATTCGATCGCATCAGGGCGGACACACGGTTCCAGGCACTCCTCTCCGGTAAAAGCAAATGAATTCTCTCTCGCCCCTTTCCTCGCATCGCATGATACTCAGGCCGCTCCGCCTCGCCCTCGCGTGCGTCGCTCTGATTGCAACCACGCTGCCCGCCCAGACGCGAGGCGCCTTCGACACCACGCTCTTCGCCGCGATGCAGTGGCGCAACATTGGGCCCTTCCGCGGTGGGCGAGCGGACGCCATCGCGGGCGTCACCTCGCAACCGAACACGTTCTATGTCGGCTACACAGGCGGCGGCGTGTGGAAGACAGAGAACGCCGGCCACTCGTGGAAGGTGATTTCGGACGGAGCAGGGGGCGCGGGCATGAACGGGTCGATCGGCGCGATTGCGGTTGCCGAGTCGGACCCCAATGTCGTGTATGTCGGCACCGGTGAGCATGCGGTGCGCGGGCAATCGTCGTCGTACGGAAACGGCATGTTCAGAAGCACCGACGCCGGTAAGACATTCACGCGCATCGGTCTCGAGAACAGCCGACAGATCGCGCAAGTTCGCGTGCATCCCGGAAACCCCGACATCGTGTACGTCGCCGTGCAAGGCGACCGGTGGAAAGGCACCTCCGATCGCGGCATCTATCGGTCGACGGATGGTGGCAAGTCGTGGACGCAATTACTCAAGGGGACGAACGCCACGAGCGGCGCGAGTGACCTGTCCATGGATCCAACGAACCCACGCATTTTGTACGCGGCGTTCTGGGATCATCAACGCCTCCCATGGCTCGTGCGAAGTGGTGGTGCGGGGAGCGGCATCTGGAAATCCACCGACGGTGGCGACAACTGGACTCGCCTCAGCGAAGGCTTGCCGAAGCTGATGGGCAAGATCGGTGTCGCGGTGTCACCGGCCAATCCGGAACGCGTGTACGCCATCATCGAAGCCGAGAAAGGCGGACTGTTTCGCAGCGATGATGCCGGTAAGACGTGGCGGCTGCTGAGCGAGGACCGTCTCATCCAGACGCGGTCGTGGTACTACATGAACGTCACCGCGGATCCGCAAAACGCAGACGTCGTGTACGTCATGAATGCGCCCGTGATGAAGTCGATCGATGGCGGCCGCACGTTCGCCACCCTTCCGTCGCAACACGGCGACAACCATCAACTGTGGATCAATCCAAAAGACGGACGGCTCCTCGCGAATGCGAATGATGGTGGCGCCTCGATCTCGCTCGACGGCGGCAAGAGCTGGAGCACGCAGGACAATCAGCCCACCGCACAGTTCTATCACGTCATTGTGGACGATGCGTATCCGTATCGTCTGTACAGCGGGCAGCAGGACAACTCGTCCGTGATCATCA
>JBDTXZ010000197.1:0-6509 GCA_040005935.1 bacterium
TTGCGCACCGTCGGCGCCGCGCGCTCGATGAGAATCATCGCCGCCGACCGGTCGCCGGCCTGTGCGCGCTCGAGCACGCGGATCGTCGAATCCATCTCCTGGTCGGGCGACGAAGCCTCGGGAGACTCCCCACTGCCTTCGTTTACGCGCCCAGACTCATCGTCCATCAGCTCTCCGTGGCGCTAAGACGAACCCGTACGGCATACTTGGGAGGCTAGCGCTTTCGCTGGCCCGTCACAATACCGTCGGTTCGCCTGAGCGGGAGGATAGGACGTGATCGGCAAGCAGGTCTCGCACTACTACATCATCCGCGCACTCGGCAGCGGCGGCATGGGTGTGGTTTACGAGGCACAGGACACGCGACTCCCACGCTCCGTGGCGATCAAGTTTCTAAAGCCGGCCATGTCGCGCGACGTGGACGCCGTCCGCCGCTTCAAGCGCGAGGCGCGCCTCGCGTCGTCGCTGAATCACCCGAACATCTGTACCATCCTCGACGCCGAGGAAGACAACGGCCAGTTGTTCATCGCGATGGAGCTGTTGCGCGGGCGCAGTCTCAAGTCCCGCCTGACCGGTGAGCCGCTTCCGCTCGGCGAGATTCTCGATGTCGCAAGCCAGATCTCCGACGCGCTGATCGCCGCGCATGGCCAAGGCATCATCCACCGCGACATCTCTCCGGGCAACGTCTTTCTCACCGACAGCGGCATCGTCAAGCTGCTCGACTTCGGCTTGGCCAAGCACTTCCAGATGGCGGAGGACGACGGTGGCACCATCGACGACATGACGGCGACCGGCGCGGTCGCCGGCACGATTCACTACATGTCGCCGGAGCAGCTCGCGGAGGAGTCGCCCGTCGACTACCGCTGCGACCTCTACTCACTCGGCGCCGTGCTCTATCAGATGGCCACCGGCGCGCGGCCGTTCGACATGTCGCCGAGAGGCGCGCTCATCGCGGCGATTCAGGAGCAGCCGCACGTTCCGATGCGGCAGCTCGCGCCGCAGCATCCGGCGGAGCTCGAGCGCATCGTCGGCAGGCTGCTCGCGAAGAATCCCGGCGACCGGTATCAGACGGCGCGCGCGGTGCGGGCGGAACTCGATGCACTTCGGCAACGCCTCCAGACGACGCATTCGCCCACGCGCCAATCGACAGAGTCGTCCGTCGCGTCGGTCGCCGTACTGCCGTTCGCGATCGTCGGTGCTTCGGACGCGAAGGTCGCAGACTTTCGTGATGGTCTCGCGGAAGACATCAGTAGCCGGCTTGGCGAGCTTGTGGGGCTGCGCGTGGCGCCGCGAACGTCCACGCGCATTCTCGCCGACCAGTCGATCCGCGACATCGGCGAGCGGCTCGGCGTTGCCATGGTGCTCGAGGGCACGGTGCAGCATGCCGGCGAGCGCGTGCGCGTCACGGCCAATCTCGTCGATGCGGAGCAGGAGCGGTCAATCTGTCCGTCGCTGCGGATCGATCGGCCCTTCGACGATGTATTGCTGGTGCAGGACGACATCGCGCGCGAAGTCTGCGACGGTCTCGCCTCGTCGCTCGCTCGCGCACCCGGCCCTCGCTACGCGCAGGACTCGGAGGCATACCATGCGTTCAAGCGGGGCCTTCACCACTGGAAGTCCTGCTTCACCGGCGGCTGGCGCCCGGCCATCGAGCACTATCAGTACGCAATCGAGCGCGACTTTCGCTTCGTGCCGGCGCGCGTTGCCCTGGCCAACGCCTACAACTTCCTCGGCTTCTATTGTCTGATGAAGCCGCGGTTGGCGTTCGGCGTCGCGGCGAGGACGGCGGAGCAGGCGATCGCCATCGACGCGACGTTCGCACCAGCGCACGTGGAGCTCGCGCTCGCGAAGTTCGGCGGTGAATGGGATTGGAGCGGATCGGAGGATGCATTCCGGCGCGCGATCGCCCTCGATCCGGCGAGCGCGCTGGCACACGTGTACTACGCGTGGCTGTTGATGCTGCTAGGCCGCGGCGATGCCGCCTACGCCGAGGCGGAGGAGGGGCACGCCCTCGCGCCATTCTCCAGACTCGTGGCGACCGCGCGTGCGCAGACGTTGTACATCGGCGCCCGGTACGACGAAGCCATTGCCATCTGCACCGAATGTATCGAGCTCGATCCGGACTACGTGTTTGCCGTTCATCTGCGCGGATTGTGCTATCTGGCGACGAATGACCGTAACGGTGCGGTCGCCGATCTCGAGCGAGCGGCGATACTGACCCATCGCATGCCGTACTACCTCGGCATGCTGGGGCGTTGCTACGGGCAGTTCGGTATGCGCGACGAGGCACTTCGGCTCATCGAGGAGATGGATGCGCAGGCGGCCGACGCCTACGTGCCGCCGCAGAGCTACGTGTTCATCTATGCGGGGCTCGGCGAGCGGGAGCGCGCGCTCGCGTATCAGGACAAGGCGTACGAGGACGGCGCATCACCGTTCAACTATCTGACGCCCAGCATCCGGGATTTGTACGCGCTCGACCCGTATCATCGCGAGCGACTCGAGCAGATGCGGCTCGTGCTGTAGGCCGGCGCGTCGGTGCCGTTAGTGCGCGGGGAAGGCGGCGTTTACTCAGATGTGGACCATCGCAGCGGCTGTGAAGCCGCGAGTAAACGCCGCTTGATCCGGAGGTATTTATGAGTGTCCCAAACCTATTGGGGCTATCAGGGCTCATCACCATGGTGCCCTATGACAAGGAGACGGTACTGACGCTGTTGCAGGACTTCTGGTACGACCCTTCGTCAACCGCCACCGTTGATGGGATCACCGTCGTCTCGGCGAGCAAGCCTGGCCGCTGGTTACGAGATCCTGCTCCAGCACCCACGTGGACCGCAAAGACTGCATGGTATCAGGACGCGGTCACTGGCAACGATGAAAATGTCGGCGATGCCGCGTCGCCGGTGAAGACCATCGCCGAGATCGCACGCCGTCTGCGTCGAATCGACGGACGCGCGTACAAGATCTATCAGATGTCGGACGTCCCCAGCTCCGACTCCTTGCGATTCGCGCCCGAGCTCAGTGAGAGCGGCACGGCATTCTCGAGTGCTCAAGCGGTCGCCAGCATTCTCATCACTGGCGAAAAAGCGAAGAAGGTGGACGTCACCGGGACTCTTGGTCCCGCCACGAAGAACACAGATCCGACTTCGAACACTCAGGCCACGGCGGCGGCGTCCGGCATTACGTGGTCTGCGTTCGTTGGTCGGCTGCTCAGCGTCCCGGCGAAGCGCGCGCAGGCCATAGTGCTCAAGGAGGTAGCGCCAGGCGTCGCGCGTGTCTCCGAGTGGGTCGATCCCGTTTCAGGTGCACCCGTCACTTCCGTACCAGTCGCCGGCGATACCTACGAAATCATGAAGCTGCCAGAGCTCTTCGCGCCGATCCTGTACGCAGGCCTGCCGTCGAGAGTCGAGCTGAACTTTCAGGACATCATCGTCTCGTCAAACGATGCGGGTGTCGGGCGTGTCATTCCCTCCGCATGCACAACCGTGTTCACGAGCTGCGTGTTCACCGTTCCGATGGTGGGACCGCCACAAGGATTTCCTTTCGACTGTTTCCTTCGTGCGTGCTCGGCCTACTTCAAGTCGGCTACGAACTTCTGCCAGACAAGCGTCGGCAACGGACCACGGTTCGCGGGGTGCGGCCTGATCAACGCGCGCATCCAGATCAGCACGCACGGACGGACTGGGACGACGGACACCGTCATTCAGGGCGGAGCCATTCGCGGGGTCGACAAGGTACCCAGCGGACGAGTGTTCGGAGGGCTTTTCGTTGTCGCTGGAAGGCTTGGAATTTTCGACTCGCCTGCATCCGAATCCGCTATCACCTTGCGGCGCGGAATGACGATGCATGTCCAGGAGCAGGCGACGCTGTATGGAGATGGCAACGCCCTGTTTGGCGTCGAGGTCAGCGAGGGCTCGTGTCTCGCCATCCAGAAGGACGTGCTGCCGTCCCTCAAGGGTGCTAGCGGAGAGCTTCAGCTCGAGGGTGCCACGGACGCTATCCCGGAGCTCGGGGGCAAGTTCGTGCCCAAGGCCCTTGCCCTGCAGACGTGGGCGCAATGGGATGGGCCAACGCCAACCGGCTTCGGGAGAAATGTCCTCAACTACAAGACAGGATCGAAGATCATCACCGTCATATGACGTGAGCCCGCGCGACAATGTGCCGGGCATAGCGCGGACAGCCTGATCGACCAGAGAGCTGCAGAGGAACGCAGAGGAGCCCAGAAAGCTGGACCTCCTCTGCGAGCCTCTGCGTCCTGCGTTTGACGGCATTGCCCTTTTGAGAACCTGTTAGTGGTTCGCCCTTTCGACGTTCACTCGAGTGGAGGATCGCATTGACACGATAACAAACGCGGGCGCCGCCCGCCCAACGTCACGAGGATACAATGCACGCCAACTCACGCCCGAGAATCATCCGCACGCGAAACACGCTGCTCCTTCTCGCATGCGTTCAGACCGCAGCCAGCTGCGGTGCGGACGCGGTATGGAATCCATTCGCGACGGACCCCACCTATCAGGAGCCGCGCGTACCTCCCCCCTCGCTCGTCGCCATAACACCGAACATCGGATCGGTCGATGGCGCGACGTCCGTGACGATCACCGGCAGCCAGTTCAACACCGGCGCGCGCGTGACACTGGGAGGGATCACACTCGAATCGCACTACTTCCGAACGCCAGCCGGAACCACCCTCTACGCGGAGACGGCACCGCATGCCGCGGGGGCCGTGGATCTCATCGTCACAAATCCAGGCGGTCAGGCCGACACGCTGCGCGCTGCGTACACCTATGCGCTGCCGAGCGCATTCGAGTTCGAAGGGACCTGGTGGGGGTTCGGCACCGCCGGTCAGGATCTCGCCATCGTGTTCACCGTGACGAACGGCGCAATCACCCGCGTCTCGTGCGACCTCACACCGCTGACCATATCACCGCCAATTGCGGTCACGAACGGCGAATTCTCCTACAGGAGCGCAGCTGGCGCGACGTTCACCGGCCGAATTGTCTCCCAGACGACCGCCGTCGGCACGATGGACTTTGCGCCATGCTCCAATACGAACTGGTCGGCGACGAGGTGGGACGGTCCGGTGCCGGCACCGTCGGGCCGCTGAAGCCCCCGTTAGTGAAACGCCCATGCGGCGTTCACTCAACAGAGGGCCGAGGTGAACCATCGACAATCACGGGCGGCGCAGCTGCCCATATCCGGAGACGACCATGAAATCCCCACCGCGCTTTATCCGCTCACCACGCGTTCGCACCACGATCCTCGCAGTCGCTTCGGTCGTCGCCATCGGCGTCGTGTTCGCCTGTGCCGACAGCATCGCGCCGGACGAGAGCGGGACGTTCTTCGGACCGCTCACCGTCATGGCGGGCGGCAGCGCGCGCGCCTACGTGACGCTCGACCGCGCGGGCGCGCCGACGGAGCTCGGTGTCGCGCTCAACGAGGCGTCGCTCACCGGCCTGCCGGCCGCCGCCGCGGAATATGTCTTCGCGCTCCCCGCGCAGGCGTCCACCACGGCGTACAAACACGCCGTGATCAACTGGGCGCCGACCGGCCATCCCCCTGCCGGCGTCTACACTGTTCCTCACTTCGACGTGCACTTCTACATGATCGACCAGACGCAGCGTGAAGCCATCCTCCTCGGCGACGCGCAGCTCGCCGCAAAGATGGCGAATCAGCCGGCAGCGCCATTCGTGCCGGCGGGATACGCCATCGGAATGGGCAGCGCCCTCATGGGGCTGCACTGGAACGACCCGGAGGCGCCGGAGCGCAAGGGCGCGCCGTTCACGAAGACGTTCATCTACGGCTCGTACGACGGAACGTTCACCTTCGGAGAGCCCATGATGTCGCTCGCGTATCTGCAGACGAAGCCCGTGGCCGACGTCACGACGATCAAGCTGCCCACGCAGTACGCGACCAAGGGTTACCAGCCAACGACGTACACCATCGACTTCGACGCGAACGCAAAGGAGTATCGCATCGCGCTCACCGGACTCGTCAATCGATAGGGCTGGTGTTGATCGACCGACAACCTTGCGCGCTGGGCGGGTGTCCAACGACCGTTGGACACCACCTTCGTCACCGTGAGCCGATCATGAATCGCTATCGCGCCATTCTTGTCTTGTTGCTGCTTCCCTCGACGCTGGCCGTGGCTCAGGCGCAAGACGTCTCCCTGAAACTCGATTCAGCAATGCGTGTTGCCGAACGAGCTGGATTCAGTGGCGTCGTCCGAGTCGAGCGAGCCGGGGCGACGCTCCTCGAGAAGGGCTATGGCATGGCCAACCGCGCGGAGAAGATTTCATTCACTCCCGCCACGATTGTGCAGATCGGCTCGAACACGAAGGACTTCACCGCCGTGGCGATCCTTCAGCTGCAGCAGGCGGGCCAGCTCTCGATGAACGATTCGATCGGGAAATACTTCACCAACGCGCCCACGAGCAAGCGCGACATTACCATCAGGCAGTTGATGAATCACTGCGCCGGATTTCCTCTCGGCATCGGAGGCGACTTCGAAGCGCTGAGCC
>JBDTXZ010000198.1:0-6484 GCA_040005935.1 bacterium
TGGCGCGCAGGACGTCCATGAAAGCGAAGGCGTCTAAACCAGGAAGCATCAGGTTGAGAAGGATCAGCGCGGGCGCCACGACGTCGAGTGAATCGAGCGCAGACGTGCCATTCGTCGCCTCGATCACCGTGTAGCCAAGGCGCTCCAACGGAAGTCGCACGAGTTCACGGGTTGTCGGATCGTCTTCCACGAGCAGAATCCGGCCTTCGCGTATCATCGCCGATGGCGTCGACATACGGCGGAGCGCGTCGAGTCGCTTGGCGGGGTCCATGGCTTTGCGCAGATCCGCAATGGCGGCAAGCGCATCGGCGACCACGGGTTCGATAGCGGCACTGATCAGCACCACTGGAATTGCGGCGACGTCTGGCTCCGCCTTGAGCGCCTGCAACGCCGACCACCTGGTCGCGCCCGTCGCACGCACGCCGAGAGTAATGGCGTCGGGGCGTAGCTGGCGGGCAACGCGAAGTCCTTCCTCGCTGGCAGCGGTGGCCGTCGTGAACCCTTCGTGCTCGAGGCTGCGCGCGGTCTGTTCTCGCACGACGCCTTCGTCGTGAATGACGAGAATCGTTCTCGGCGTAATCGGATCCATCGGTCCTGACGCACGTCGAGCCGCACCTGGAATGGGCATCTCGACAGTGTACATGATGTCGATCACTTCGCCCGGCAGTCGTACGGTGAACGTTGTGCCCTGCCCGACCGTGCTCGCGACGTCGATGGTGCCGCCCATCATCTCGACGAAGTGCTTCGTGATGGTCAGTCCAAGGCCGGTGCCGCCGTATTTCCGCGTGGTGGATGCATCCGCCTGTGTGAATGGGCGGAAAAGTCGCCCGAGTTGCTCGGGTGTCATGCCGATCCCTGAATCGGAGATGGCGAAGACGACGTCGTCACCGTGCACTCTCGCCTCGCGCGACGCAGTGATCGAGATGCGTCCGTGCTCCGTGAACTTGGCGGCGTTGGACAGCAGGTTGAGGAGGATCTGCCGGACGCGCGTAAGGTCCGCTCGGAATGCGCCCAGCCCTTCGCCGGTATGCACGTCGATGCTGCACCCGTTCTTGTGGACGAGCGGACGCACGGTGGCCGTTACGCTCACCAGGAGATCGGCGACGTCGAACGTCTCGAGATAGAGCTCCATCCGTCCGGCCTCGATCTTGGAGAGATCGAGCACGTCGTTGATCATGCCGAGCAAGTGCCGGCCGGAATCGCGAATCTTCGCGAGGTCCGGGACGAACGTCACCGCATCGCCGTCTTCGGCTTCCTCCATCAGCATCTCGCTGTAACCGATGATCGCGTTCAGCGGCGTGCGCAGCTCATGGCTCATGTTCGCGAGGAAGTTGCTCTTGGCCGCGTTTGCCGCTTCGGCGGCATCGCGCGCGTTCTCGACTTGCTTCGAGCGTTCCTCGAGCAACTGGCTCTTATCGGCGATCTGCGCGTTCTGTTCGCGGATGCGCCGAACATTGTGAACGTTGCGTTGCGACTGCACGTGCGAATGCAGGCTGAACACCGTCGTGTACACGATGATCATGCCGATGCTCATGACTTCCGTAAGCAATGTTGCGCCCTGAAGGTCCACACGAGCATGCATCGCGAATCCCGTCACTGCGGCGCCGAGCGCGAAGGCGAACAGGCCGCGCACGGCGAATCGTCCGCCGCCGACGCTGAGATTTCCCGAGTGCACACCAACGAGGCCAGCGACGTTCGGCCAGATGCTGAAGCTCGTAATGGGCATGTAGCACCCGATGATGAACGAGTCGACCAGCAAGTTGCGCAACTCAGCGCGTTTGCTGTCGGCGCTTCGACTCGCGAGCTCGCGCGCGAGAAACGGGTAGACGAGCATGTGACTGAGGAACAGCGCCCACACCCACACCGGAATTCCGCGCGGCCACAGGTGCACCAGGTACAGCACCGCGAACAGCGGATACGTGGTGACGCGGACGAGGAAGTCGAGGCGCACCGTCGGGTGCACGCGCTGCGTATCCAGCGCCGTCGTCGCACCGAACTGCGAATCGAACATGGCGTTGATCGTCGCCTTCATGACGCATCCTCGGCCGGGCGTCTCGACGTTCCGCTACCGCTGAGCTCCGGCGAGGTCTCGTCAATGTCCATCACACGGAGCGCCTGCGTTGTGCGCGCACGAGTGATCTCCGCATTGCCTATGGGAAGGCGCAGCTCGAAGCAGGTACCCGTCCCTGATGCGCTCTCCACAGCGATTGCTCCGCCAAGCATTTCTGTAAAGCGCTTCGCGATGGTCAGGCCCAGGCCCGTGCCCTGGTGCCGGCGTGTCGACGACGAATCCACTTGTGTGAACGGACGAAACAGTTTGTCCAGTTGGGCTGGCGACATGCCGATGCCCGTATCACGAACCAGGATGACGAGCGTCGCATCGCCCATGTGATCGGTTCGCCGTGCGTCCAGCGTAATCGTGCCGTTGTCAGTGAATTTTGCCGCGTTGGAGAGCAGGTTGAGCAGGATCTGCCGTGTACGCGTGACGTCGCCGTGCATCGTTCCAAGGCGCCCATCCGTCACCAGCACGAGTTCGTTGTCGCCGCGTTTCGCCAGCGGCGTCGCGGTGGACATCACGTCGCGCAGCAAGTCGTCCACCGCGAACTCCTCCACGCGAATCTCCATGCGACCCGCTTCGATCTTGGAAACGTCGAGCACATCGTTGATGAGGCCCAGCAAGTGCCGCCCGGACGACCGAATGCGCTCGAGGTCGGGCACATGCTCCGTTTGCCCCAGTTCGCGCGTTTCCTCGATGAGCATTTCGCTGTAGCCGATGATCGCGTTCAGCGGCGTGCGCAGTTCATGACTCATGTTCGCCAGGAAGTTGCTCTTGGCAACGTTCGCCGCCTCGGCCTGCGCCTTTGCGTCCTCGAGCTGCTTCGACTGGTCGCGCAACTCGACGACTGAGGTCCGAGCCAGGTCCATCGCGGACGCGGTGCGTTTACGCAGTGACCTCGCATTCCACGCAATGAGCAGCAGATACAGCGCGGACATGTAGAGCAGGAACACCTTCGTGAATTCCGTCGGCCAGTGCACCAACTCTCCATCCACGTACGCCACCCAGCACACCATCAGCAGATAGCTCAGCGGCGACGCGTGAGCGAACAGGGCCGAGCGACGAAAGCTGAGAAAGCTCTGATCGCTGACACGGATGAGTGAGAAATAGAAGATCCAGCTGTGATTGGCGCCCGAGGCGTAGATGCCCGCCGTCCACATCACGACGTCGATCCACATGAAGACGAGCCCAAGATCGAACGAGCGCACGCGCTCGTAGCAAAACCACAAAATGGCCCAGGAGAGCAGTCCATAGAGTTCGAGCACTACGCCGTAGCGCACGACGGTGGCCCATTGGGGGTCTTGCAGGACGAAGCGGTTGTGGATGACCATCACCACCAGCAGCATCGTGCAACCAATTTGCCTGATGAGCGGATACGTGAACGTCGAAAGTTGCACGCGACGACGCGCTCGCTCGCTCTCCGTCATCGGCCGATCGGCGGGGATGGACCTGATTCCGAAGAAACTTCCGGAACCCGACGGCGCTTCACCCAACGGTCGCACCCTCGCGGCGGACGCAGAGCATGGTGACGTCGTCGTACGCCGGCTCGCCGGCGGAGAACTCAGTGAGCGCATCCTGGATTGTCCGCAGTACGTCTCGCGGCGACGTGCAGGCGCACGTGCGCAGGCGCTCCTCACCAAAGTGCTCGCCCGCCGGAGAGCGCGCGTCGAGCACCCCGTCCGTGTACGCGAGCAAAGACTCACCGTGCCCAAGATCAACTTCGGCAGTGCCGAAGGTCATATCCGGCATCATGCCGACCGCCGGCCCGGTCGGTGCCAGTCGTGTGCGCTCCACACCAGTCGCGGTGAGAACGAGTGGTGCCTCATGGCCGCCGTTCACGTACCACAGACGCCCGCTCACCGGATCGAGCACGCCGAAGAACACCGTGGCAAACATATTCGCCCTGGCGTGAGTGCGACCGATGTAGTCGTTCGTCGCGGTGATCACATCCAGCAGCGCGGCCGATGGTGCGTCGGCCGGGGATGCGGCGGTAAAGCGCTGTTCGGCGAGTGCGCGAAAGAGGCTTCGGAAAATTGCCATGAACAAGGCTGCGCCCACACCCTTGTCACATACGTCGGCGACGACGATCGCAATCTTGTCGTCTGGCAATTCGAACGCATCATAGAAGTCGCCCGCGACTTGTCTGGCAGGCTGGAAACATGCCGTAAGCTCCCAACCTGCTGCGACAGGCAGATGTTCGGGGAGAAAACCCTCCTGGATCTGTCGCCCGATATCGAGCTCGCGTTCGAGACTCGCGGCGTAGATCTGCTCGCGGTCGTGCAAGCGCTTCTTCGCGAGCGATGACGACACCCGCGCCTTCAGCAATGCCGGATTGAACGGCTTGGGCATGTGGTCTTCTGCACCAAGCGCAATGCATCGCACGATGCTTTCCTCGTCATCCACTGCCGTGATCATGATCACGGGTACGTGGCAGAGCGCCGGATCAGACTTTAACCGCTCGAGCACTTCGTAGCCGTTCATCAACGGCATCATGATGTCGAGCATCACCAGGTCGTATGGAGACTCGGCCATCATCTCGAGCGCGCGAACTCCATGCTCCGCGACGTCGACACGATGGCCGTGCTTCTGCAACCGACGGCTGAGGATGTCGCGATTGAGCTCATTGTCGTCGACCACCAGAATGGAGCTGCGGCCATTCTGGGACGCCGGCTGCGTCATGCCGGCCGCCCGAGCAACTGTCGGAGATACGGAAGCTGCTCCTCACCTGCGCGTTCGCCCTGCTCGATGACGTGCGCGAACCGATGGGTATCGAACAAACCGACATTTCCCTCGAACTCCGGGAGAATCGGGATGATCTCAGCGTGATGGGCAAGATTGTGAAACGCGAAGTTGGCGCGTAGCAAGTTGTTCGTGTAAATGCTGTTGAGTTGAAACGCGTATCGCGTGGCGGACTTGATGCGCCGAGGAAACGGACTCTCGAAGCCCATGGCCAGAATGAGGTCGGCGCCTTCCTTCATCGCGACGTCAACCGGCAGCGGCGCGGAGAGACATCCGTCGAGCAGCATGCGACCGCCCACGTTCCAGGGCTTCCAGACGTAGGGAATCGCGATACTCGCACGCACGGCATCGAGAATGCTTCCCTCGGACAGCGTGACCTGGTGGCCGTCGGCGAGATCGGTGGCGACGATGTACAGCGGAATCGTCGTCTGAGAAAACTGCTTGTCACCGAATGGGCCGGACAGGGCCCGCATCAACGCCCGATCGCTGACCATGCCAAAGTGTCCGTCGAAACCGAACACCTTGGGCATGAAGGCGCTGAGCAATGACTTCCAGTCGCGCGTCGAGGTGACCTCGCGCTTCCACATCGCGATCGTCATCGCTTCGATTGTGTCGACGTCGTAGCCAAGCGCCATCGCGGTGGCGTAAATGCTCCCGCCGCTGCAACCGACCACAAAATCGAGCTCGACGCCCTCGCGCTTCAACACTTTCCAGAGGCCGAGTGCCGCGGCGCACTTGACGCTCCCCGCTCCAATGACGAGCGCGATTTTTCGCCTCGGTTGCGAGACGACTGGCGCAGCGCCGAAGGGAGAGGGCGCGGTCATGCGCCGAAACTCGCGACCGCGTCGTCGACGGCGGCGTACATCTTGAGAATGGACGTAAATCCGCTGAGCTCGAGCACGCGATACACGGCAGGGACGGCGCCCGCGAGCCGGAAGTCGCCTCCGCGTTGGCGCGCCTGCTTCACCGTGGCGAGGAGCGAGCGAAGGCCAGCGCTGCTGGTGTACACCACTGCGGCGAGATCGCCGACCAGGTGAACGTTGCCAGCTTCGATTTCTGCCTGCAATGCGATGAGCAACGCCTCCGCGGTGATGCCGTCCACGCTGCCGGCAATGTGGACGACGGTCGCGGGGTGGCGCTGCTCGATCGAGATATCCATCACGAATCTCCAGAGTGAATGCGTTGAGACGGAATGCATTTACGAAGGGTGAGCGTGTTGCCCTTCACGGCATCGTGCTCATGGCGTACTTCGTCCATCGACTGTGTAATCAAGTGCCAGCCCAGGCCTCCGAGCGGACGCAGTTCCGCGCACGCGTCGAGCGCTGGTGCCGGAACGCTGGAGGGATCGAACTCCGTTCCCCGATCCTCGATCGTCACGACGACCTGCGATGGACCGCGCGTGATGCCGATTGCGATGGGTCCTGGCAATTGGCCGCGATACCCATGCTTGATCACGTTCATACAGGCCTCTTCCGTCGCGAGGCGTACGGCAAAGGCGATGTCATCCGGAAGACGTGCCTCCGCACACGCTCCGTCGACAAAGTTGAGCAGGTCAGGTAGCTCCTCGGGTCGCGCGATGCGTTCGATTCGCCACGCCTCGCTCACGGCGGCGCAGCCGGCGCCACCCACCGTTCGATCTTGCCCAGCAGGCGCTCGAGCTCGACCGGCTTTGTGTCGAAGTCGTCGCAT
>JBDTXZ010000199.1:0-6461 GCA_040005935.1 bacterium
GACATCTCGATCAATCAGTTGATCGCCACCGCGTTGGCGGAGAAGATGTCCGCGCTCATGACCAGTGAATATCTCGCCGAGCGCGCGACCCGGGGTAGTCGGCGCAAGTTCGATCGCGTGCTGAAGAAGGTGACGAAGATCGGGCACGCGCCCGTGCCCGGAGACGACCGCTAGCTCGTGTGTTGCAAAACGATGGTTGGTGTTGACATTGCTCCACAAACTTCCGTGTTGTTACCGGATTCGACCCCACCGCGAGGCACGCCTGAACATCCGAACCATTGCGACGTCCCTCGCGCTAGCAACGCTGTGCGCCGCGTCGATCCCAGCACAGAGCGCCGTCAGGCTTCGTGTTGATAACGATGCATTCAACTTCTGGCAGCCGCCGTGGAACCGACCCGACGAGGAATTTTCGAGCGGCGTGCGGCTGTCCGTCGACTACGCTGGTCCGGCATTCTGGATGAAGCGCGGAGGCGTGGCCGAACACACGTGGACGTTAGGGCAAGACATCTTCACAGCGGCGCGAACGGCCTTACAGCCCACGCCGCCGCCGGGCTCACGGCCCGATGCAGGCCTTCTTTTTCTGCAGAACCAGCAGCGTGTTGCGCGGCTCGACCGACTCGAGGAAACCAGTCTCACGCTTGGCGTCACTGGCGAGCCATCTCTCGCGTCGTCAACGCAACGAATCGTGCACGGGTTCACGGCGGATTGGCAGCGGCCCATCGACTGGTCGCATCAGTTGCCGTTCGAACCCAAGCTCAACGTCGCGTATGACCAGACGCGTCGGCGTGGATCGCGCGCAGTAGAAGTGAACCCACATGCGGGCGGATCGCTCGGCAATCTGCTCACCGAAGTCCGCGCAGGCATTGGAGCGCGAACTGGTTGGAATCTCTCGCATCCATGGATGTCCGCGACGCCGCAATCTCGCGTTGCGTTCGACATCACCACTGATGCGACGTTACGGGCCGTCGCGTGGAACGGCACGCTTTCGGGAGACACGTTTCGTTCGAGCCAGCACGTCACGCTGCGACCGTTCGTCAGGGAATACCAGCTCGGCTTCTCTGCGCGCGTCGATCGCGCGACGGTGGCATATGTCGTGAATCAGCGGAGCGCCGAATACACGACGCGCTCTGCGGCGCATCAATGGTCGTCACTCCAGACGCAGTGGCAGTTCGCGTGGTGAGACTGCGGTCTTCCACACTCGCGATACTCATTGGTGCGGTGTCGGTGGTCGCTGCGTCCACCGCGGCGTGGCTCTTTCCGCGCGCGCTACCAATCGTTGCGCTCAAGCAGTCCATCACGCGCGACATCGCGCTCGCACGCGCGGACTCCTTCTTTCGCGCGCATGCGCTTGCGCCGTCTGCCGCACGGACAGCCGTGCATTTTCAGGGCAATGACTCGCTTCGCACGTTCGTCGAATTGGCAGGCGGTGGTGCCGACTCGCTCAACGCACTCGTTCGCGGACGTGATGTCGCACCGTTCTCCTGGGCGGTTCGCGCATTCGTGCCACGCGATCCACGTGAAGCGCACGTCGAGTTCGCCCCCGACGGTCGCGTCATTGGTTTTTCCCAAACGCTTGCTGAATCTGACAAGCGGCTTACGATCACCGCCGATTCCGGACAGCGGCTCGCCTTGCTCGCGATTGGTGGCTGGATCGATGATCGTGCCGATCGCTGGCGGCTCGTGTCATCATCGTACGAAACGAAGAAGACGAGTGGCCGAGTCGATCGTACCTACACCTTCGAGCGCAGTGATCGCCGAGTGGGCGGAGCTGGCATTCGTGCCGAGGTCGTGATCGCGGGCAACGCGCCGAGCCGGGTGCGACAGTACGTCGATATTCCGGAGTCGTTCCGTCGGCGTTACGGCGAGATGCGCTCCTCGAACGAGCTCCTCGCGCTCATTGCGAGTATGGGCGCGCTCGTCATTGCGATCGCGGGCATTGTTTTTGTTTCCAAGGCTGCCAAATCCACGGGCCTGCGTTGGCGTGAGGCAATGCTGGTGGGTGCGGTGATCGGCGGGCTCACGGTTGCCGCAGGGCTGAACGAGATGTCCGGAAGTTGGTACAGCTACGACACCGCGATGTCACCCGCGGTGTTCCAGGCGCGGATCGCGATGGAAGCGCTTCTGATGGGCGGCCTCACCGGGTTGCTCGCTGGCTTTACGCTTGCCGCGGCGGAGGCGGCGTCGCGACGGGCATTTCCGGAACAGCTGGATTGGTGGAAGCTCTGGCAGTATCGCGGAACACGTGACGTAGCGACACGAGTTGCCGGCGGCTATGCAGTGGCGACCATCGGCTTCGCATACGTCGCCGTGTTTTACCTCGTCACACGCAACCTGCTCGGCTGGTGGGTGCCGAGTGAGATGCTCGATGATCCGAATTTGATTGCGACGCCGATGCCGTGGATGTCGGGCATCGCCGTGTCGTTGAATGCCGGTGTGTGGGAAGAGACGTTGTTTCGCGCGCTGCCTCTCTCGTTGCTATCGCTGTGGGTCGGTCAGCGTCCAGGACGTCGCTGGTGGATGACGGGAGGCGTCGTGGCCACTGCGCTCGTGTTCGGGTTCGCCCACGCGAACTATGCGTCGTGGCCGCCGTATTCGCGCGGCGTCGAGATCTTCCTCGACGCGTGCTTCTGGGGCGTGCTCGTCCTCAACTTTGGCGTGTTGACGACAGTCGTTGCGCACTTTGTCTACGACCTCGTCCTGTTTGGCTTGTTCGCGACGTCGGGCAACGCGGCGGAGTATCGCGTTTCGGCCGCAATCATTCTGCTCGCGCTTCTTACGCCAGCGATCGCCGTCGCATGGCGCTGGTTACGTCAGGGCACGCTCACGACCGCGCCACCGGAAGCACGGTTCGGTGCGTTTACTTCAGCTGCCATTGAAGAGACAGTCGAGGTGGTGGCCCCGCGACCGTCGCACGGGCTGACGACGCGCGCACGGCGCTTCGCCATCGCGGCCGTCATCATCGCCGCCGTCGCCGCTGTCACTCGGCCACCACAGCCAACGCTTGGTCCGCAGTTCACCGCTGACCGCGCGCAAGTACTGAGTACCGCCGACTCGATACTTCGAGCGCATGGTGGAGATCCTGTTGGCTGGAGGCGTCTCTCCAATACCGCGACTGATAGCTTGGTCGTCTGGCCGCGCTTTCTCCGTAGATACAAGCTCGTTCCTCAGGCGCAGCGCTTTGCCGCGACGTATGTGCCGCCGACATGGTGGGTCGTGCGCTACGTGCATACGGGAGGCACGGCCGCACAGCGCACCGAAGAATGGCGCATTCGGCTTTGGCCGAATGGAAAGCCGTTGGACGCGCGTCACCTGATTCCCGATTCAGCGCAGCGCGTGACCGTGCTGCCGGACAGCGTGCGACGCATAGCACTCGGCGCACTCACTCGCGCGGGCGTCAACACAACGACGCTTCAAGAGTCTGAATTCAAGGAGAAGGCGCTTCCGTCGCGACACGACGTGAGCATCACGTATACCGACACCGCGGTGAAGTTACCGGCGGGCGCGGTGGCAAGAGCGTGGGTGAATGTCGCAGGCGAAGAGCCACTCGTCGCGCGGCGCGGTGTCGACCTCCCCGAAGCGTTCCTGCGCGCGGACCGCGAACAGCAAAACACGCGCGCGGTGGTCGCTGGTCTTTGCGGGCTCTTGCTCGTTGGCGGAACGATTGTCGGCGCCGTGTTCGTGACCCGACGACGCCCGGTGCTTGTCCAGGACGGTGCATTGAATCGCCGAGCGACGCTGATGCTCATTGGCACACTGGTGGTGCTCGCGGTGCTTGGCGATCTCAACTCGTTGCCCTCGGCGCTCTTTCCGTACGATACGACGGAACCCTGGAGCAGCTTCGTCGGGACGAAGGCACTCGGCTTGATCTCTTCCATTCCGCTCAGCCTGGTCGTGTTGGGACTGTGGCTCGCGCTCGACGCAGTGCGGCGGCGGGTTGGCATTCCGATGCTTGGCGGCGCGGCCTCGCGCTCAGCGAGCAACGACATGTTGGTCGCTGGACTCGGGCTTGGTGCGATTGTCTACGCGGCGAGTCGCGTGGGTGAGCTGGTGCCGAGTACGTCAATGCCGCGCGTGCCGTCGACGTTGCTGGACGCAGCCGTGCCGATGCTTGGTGGGATTACAGGCGTGCTCTCGACGACGATGACGATGGTTGCGATCGTAGGTATTCCCATGCTGGTCGTAGGCGGGATTACACGCAAGTTGGTGTTAAGAGCACTGATCTTGATTGGCATGATTGGACTGGTGATTGCGGCGGTGATAGCGGTGGCTCCCGCGGGCGACATGGAACCGGGTAGGATCGCGCTGTTCGTCGTGATGATCGCCGTGGTGGCACTCGCGTTCCATGCATGGGGCGCGATGAGCGCTTGGTCGTGGATTGTTGCTGTGCTCGCGCAGCAAGCACTCGTTGCGCTGCGCCAAGTCGTGCACGCGCCTGTCTGGCAGGAGCGTGTTGCCGGCGGGCTTTTGCTTGTCGTCGCCTGCGCGCTGATTGGTGTCGTTGCGCGACGTACGCGTGTCGAGGCATAGCGCTGTCGTTCACGAGGGTGACGACATCCGCGCGACGGTGAGTCCTATTGGTAACCACTCACGCCAATTCGATGACACGTTCACGCGAAGCGCAGCTTACGTCCCGCCGCGAATTTCTCACGCTTCTTGCTGGATCAGCAAGCCTGCTCGGCTGCCTCTCCAGCACGGAGTCGCACGACGCCAGCGACCCACCTGGCGGCGGCTCGGCGCGTTTTTCAACGCAGTTTGCCGCGCCAACAAGCTCTGTCTCACCCGGTACGTACGCGCTCAATGCGAGCAATGCGAAGGATGGCTCGCTGGTTGTGCCGCCTGGCTACGACCCCACGAAACCGATGCCGCTCGTCGTCGCGCTGCATGGCGCGGGTGGAAATCCACAGCAGGCGATCGCACTACTTGGCGCTTCTGCTGCGAGCCGAGGGTTTCTGCTGCTCGCCGTGGGGTCGCGCGGCGTGACCGGGGACGCGCTGACGTTCAAGTTCAGCTATGACGTGACGTTCATCGATGGCGCGCTCAAGTCCACGTTTGCGCGTTGCAACGTGGACGCATCGAGGATCGTCATCCAGGGTTTTTCCGACGGCGCCACGTATGCGCTTGGCCTCGCGCTCGCCAATGGCGACCTCTTTACGCGCGCAGTGGCGGACTCGCCGGGTTTTATCGCGCGATCTGACTCGCCCGCGGTTGGCAAGCCGACATTCTTCTTTTCGCACGGGCGTCTGGACTCTGTGCTGCCCATCGACGGCGCGAGCCGCGTCATCGTGCCGGATTTACTGAATCGCGGCTACGCCGTCACGTACGTCGAGTTCGAGGGCGGGCATCAGGTGCCTGCCGCCATCGTGACGCAGGCCGTGGACTTTATTCTTTCATGACAACGGCTGCGACGGTCTCATGGATCATCCCGCAAGCGCGAGCGCAGCCAGCGAGTGTCGGGATCTTCTTTCCGCGCGCTCGACGAACGTCACAGAGCAAGGATAGGAGATTCGCCACGGTGAATGCAACCAGTGGACGCAACGCTGTCGTGATATGTCATTCCGCATGAGCGGAGCGAATGTCGGGATCTGCTATTCGTCAAACTCGGCCTGCTTCGCGAGATCGGCCGGTATATCCCGACACTCGCTCGCTGCGCTCGCTCCTGCGGGATGACGGACTGCTGCGTCGACCGGTTGATACTGCCCACTCGCTTCGCTCGTGCGGGATGACAAACCCTCTATTGGTCTAAGACTTGATTGCCCCCGACTGAATCCTCCTGGCGACTTCCTCAACCTGCCCCATGACTCGGAGCAGATTGCCACTCCAGATCTTGGCGATCTGCTCCTCCGTGTAACCGCGACGCAGCAACTCCTTCGTGACGTTGATCGACTCCAGCGCGCAGTTGTATCCGTCGAGGCCACCGCCGCCGTCGAAGTCCGAGCTGATCCCGATGTGATCGAGCCCGATCAGCTTTACGCCGTAGTCGATGTGGTCCACGAAATCTCTCACCGTCGCCGTGGCCGGCTGCGGATAACGCGCCGCGATCGCCGCCATGCGATCCTGGTATTGCTTCCGCTTCTCGGCTGGCAGCGCCGCGACCTGCGAATCGACTGCCGCAGCTGCCGCACCGCCACGACCGCCGGCCGCACCACCCGCCGCAACTGTGCACGACGGACCCGGCGTTCCCGCCACTGGGCCGCGCGCGAAACCACCGCCGCCCGGAGCGCCCGCGGCACCGCCGCGACCACCACGACCACTGCCCGCACCGCCAGCCGCCACCGCGCTGATTGCAAATTCCTGGTTCAACGCCGAAACCGCCTGCGTCCGCGCGGCGGCTCCGGCGGGATCACACTTTACGTAACTGCGGAACGCCACCATCTGCACCACACCGCCATTCTTCGCGAGCGCCTTCAGTTGTTCGTCGTCAAGGTTGCGCGACACGTTGCACAACGCGCGAACCCCCGAGT
>JBDTXZ010000200.1:0-6458 GCA_040005935.1 bacterium
TGGACCAGTGGGGCCGGTGGGTCGCGTGGCTCGACCTGTATGTAAAGAACGCTGGTGCACCTAAGCCGGCTTCGGATAAGGTTGCGGCGGCTGCCTTGGTGCCGTAACGCAAGGCGACTGAGCTGGTTGTCATCCCGCAGGAGCTCAGCGAGTGTCGGGATATACGGTCCCTGCTCAGTGGCGTTCGTCGAGCGCGTGGACAGAAGAGCCCGACACTGGCTCGCTGCGCTCGCCATTGCGGGATGACAGTCATTTGCACTCCTAACTGAACAGCATTGGACCTAAGGCTCTTTGCGTTCACGCGTGAGTTCATCAGTCGTAGGCCAGCGCCGCCGCAGTCGTGATGCGTGTGGCGCGGAGGGCCGGCCACGCGCACGCCACGAGTGACAGCACGACCACGACGCCGAGCCACGACACCACTCCCGAAAGTTCGGGCACCAGCCGCACCGGCACCTTCAGCATCACGCGACCGAACGCGTTGCCAAGCGCAATACTCATCGGCAGCGACAACGGAATGGCGACCACCCAGCTGAGGAGCGCGATGACGAGGCCCTCGACCTGCACCATGACGAGGATCGCGGAGTGTTGCGCACCGATGGCGCGCAGTACGCCGATCTCGCGCGTCCGCTCCAGGACGGAGAGGCTCATCGTGGACGCGAGACCGAGTCCTCCCACCACAATCATGAGCAGCGACATGTTGCCGAGGAAGCCAGCGACCATCAACAGGTGATCCTCGATCACGCTGCGCTGTTCCGCCATCAACTGGCCCGACGAGACGTCGAATCCGCGGTCCGCAAGCTCCGAGCGAACGCGGCGAATCAAGTCGAGCTGCGCGGATGGATCGTGCGAGCTGGCGGCGATTACGAGGGACGTTGCTCCGTTTGCGCCCGTCACCCTCGCGAGCGTCTCGCGCGTGGTGAACGCCATCGGTGACGGCGCGTTCCCCGTCACACCGACCACTGTCCAGTTCCGGACTGCTCCATCGATGACGAGCTGCATTTCTCCGCCGAGAACCAGTTCTGGCACGTCTTCCTGAAGACGACGATTCACGATGATCTCGTTAACAGTACCAGCCGCCAGCGGCCGGCCCTTCTCGACGTCGATCGTGAGCATCGTCGATCCCAGCGGCGGCGCGGTGAGTGAAAAGCCATTTCCGGCGGGCCCGTCGGGCGTGCTGACCACGGCGCGCGCTCCGCTCCACGCTTCTGCGCCAACCACACCGGTTACGCCGCGCACTGCCGCGACCAAGCTGTCGGCGGGATGCGGCGCTGCGAGACGCAGCGACATGTCGAAATGCTGCGGCGCGAACAGCAGGTCCACCGATGCGACGACCGCGGCGCGGAGGTTGATTGCGCCGAGATACACCGCGCCCCCGACCGACAGCGTGCCAAGCGTGATGATCATGCGCTGCCTGCGGCGAAAGGCATTGCGCAGCGACAGGAGCAATGGCCGCGACAGCCACGGCACCTTATGCAGCAGACGACTCGATCCTCGACCGGAACCGGAAATACCGAAGTCGCGCAGCGCTTCGCTCACCGGGATGCGGCACCCTCGTATTACCGGCACCGCCGCGGCGAGAACGGGCATCAGCGCGCCGACTGCGAACTGCAGCGCGAACGACCACCACGGAATGCGAAACGCTGACACGTCGAAGTTCAGGATACCCGACGTGAACTCTGCGTAAAGTCGTCCGAGCACTGCGGCAATCGGGATCGAGATGACGCACGCGAGGAGGCCAAGCAGCAACGCGAGAGTGAGATACATCCAGGCCAGCTGAGTGTTGCGCGCGCCGATTGCCTTCATCACGCCAATCTCGCGAACCTGGCCCGTGAGCATGGCCGAGATGAGGTTCACGACGAGCAGGGCGCTGAGCAGCAGCGCGAGCAGACCGAACGCGCCTTGGGTGTACAGCAGTGAGTCGATCTGCGCCGCGTGCGCATGGCGCCCGGGCACTGGAACGTTGACGTCGGACACCTTGCGACCGGTCGATTCCACGACACGCCGCACCTCGCGCGCGATGCGCTGTACTTCCGCGCGGTCGAGCGTGCGGTCGCGCACGACAATCTGGAGATCGTTCATCGACGATGGAGCGCCGAGCGCCGCGAGGGTGCTCGGCGTGACGAAGGCGTAGATGACGTGCTCCATCCATCCGGGCGGAAGTCCTACGTCGCGTGCGATTCCGCCGACAACCACGGTGTGCGGCGCTGCATTTCTCGCCTGTACGGACAGGGAGTCGCCGACAGCGACACCGCCGAACTCCACCGACGAGTGCTCGACGACGATGCTGCCATCTCGCGGAGGCCACTGTCCGTGGTCGGGCTTGATGACTCCGATCTGGTTTGCGGTGAAGTCCGCCATCGACATAAAGGCTGCGGTGCGCGGGCCTTCAGCGGTCTGTACGCTGGCGTAGACCGTGCGCCGCGCCTGTGCGCCAGCGATCGCGGGCATGGCGCGCACGCGCGCTAGAAGCGCGTCGTCGATGGAATCGGTGCGAAGCACAGCGGATGCTGGATTGCTCGCGTCGAACTCCTGTCGCGTGACGCGCCGTAAGAGCGACCAGGCATCGAGCACCGAGCCTGCGCCAATGATGCCGATGCAGATGGCGGAGACGACGAGACCCGTACGTGATTTGTGCAGCCAGAGGTCGCGGACGACTTTACGCCATCGCGGACTAAGCATGCGCCAGCTCATCCGCAGTTACAACGTGCCCGTCGGCGAGTTCAATGGTGCGCGTGGCGTATCGCCGAGCGCCCATGTCGTGTGTCACCATCACGACGGTGTGGCCTTCGTCCACGAGGCCGGCGAGCAGCTCGAGCATGGCGTCGGCGGTGCGCGAGTCGAGGTTTCCGGTGGGCTCGTCCGCGAGCAGCACCTTCGGCTCGGTGGCCAGCGCGCGCGCGACGGCGACGCGCTGCTGCTGTCCGCCGGACAACGTGGATGGGAGTTTGTCCGCCTGGTCGGCGACGCCGAGCCGGCTCATGATGGCGAGGGCACGCTCGCGCCGCTCCTTCGCTGGCCATCGGCCGGCAAAGTCCATCGGCAGCATGACGTTCTCCGCGGCCGTCAGCGTGGGCAGCAATTGGAAGAATTGGAAGACGATTCCGACCGCGCCGCCGCGCCACGCCGACATGTCGCGCTCCGACAGCGCGTGCACTGCGGTGCCGCCGACATGTACTTCGCCGGTAGTTGGGCGGTCGATGCCGGCAAGGAGTGCGAGCAACGTGGACTTGCCGCTGCCGGATTGTCCGACGACGACGGCGAACTCACCCGAATCGATCGAGAGGCTTACATGCGAAAGGGCGTCGAACGGGCCCGCGGCGGCGGCGTAGGTCCTCGTGACGTCGCGCAGAACGATGAGTGGTTGTGTCATGCGCTGACGATACGTGGCAGGGGGTTCTGCGCGCGACGGCCTGGCGTGCCGTTCGACGTACCCAACAGACCGTTCAGCGAATAACCCGCTTTACAGCAGTGTTCACCCGATACGATTGCATCGTGGACACCCCTCTCGGAGCAATGCACATGACGGTTCGTTTCGCCCGCTCGCTCGTTCTCCTCACAATGCTCTCTTCCATCGCCTCGGCGCAGCACGCCGGTGGCGCTCCGCTGCAAACGACCGCGTCGCCAGAGGCGAAGCAGTTCGCGTTCCTCATCGGTCAGTTCGATCTCAAGGTGAAGCCCAAGGCAGTTGGGCTGGGGCAGAAGATTCACGGCGTCCCCAAGTTGGCGGGCACGTGGAAGGGTTGGCGCGCGTTCGACGGTTTCGGCATCGAGGACGAGCTGCGCATCACCGATGCGTCGGGAAACCCGCGCTCACTGTCGCATGCCATGCGGTTCTACGACGCCTCGGCGAAGCACTGGGTGTCGTCGGGCATCGATGTCTATCGCGGCGTCTTCACCAGCTCGACGGCGGAATGGCGCGACAATACCCTGACCACGAGCTCCAGCGGCACGGGTGACGATGGCAAGCCGTATCTCTCGCGCGGCATCTACAGCGACATCACGCCGACCTCGTTTCGTTTTCGGCAGGACCGCTCTACTGACGGCGGCAAGACGTGGAGCGAAGGGATGTTGACGATCGACGCGACGCGGGTAGCCGCGGCAGCGCCCCGCTGATAACGTCTGCCCATGTCGCGACGCATCCTCTGGCTCCAGCTGCTGATCGGCTGGTTGCCGGTGTGGGGGCTGGTGACGGCGGTCGTCGCGGCGGTGCACGGCGCGAGCTGGCATGCCGCCGCTGTGATCGCGTTCCGCTCCGTCGTGGCTGCGGCGGTCCTGGGCCTCCCCGTCCTGCGGCTAACGGAGCGGTACCCGTGGCCGCGCCCAATGCGCGTGGGCTTCGTGGCGATTCACGTCGTGCTCTCATTGGGTTACGCATTCTCCTGGTTAGCGCTCAACAGCGCGGTCGAGAGCGTGCTGCATCGACACCTCGTCATTGCCAGAGGTCCGGGAATCGGGCCCTTCATGGTCGCGGGCGTCCTCATCTACCTCATGGTCGCGGGGGTGTCGTATACGGCGATCGCCACCGACCGCGCGGCGCGCGCGGAGGCCAACGCCGCGCGTGCGCAGCTCGCTGCGCTGCGGTCGCAGCTCAATCCGCACTTCCTGTTCAACGTGCTGCATACGGTTGTGCAACTGATTCCCCGCGAGCCCGCGCGCGCCGCGCAGGCCGCGGAGCAACTCGCGGGTCTGCTTCGCGTGGCGATGGAGGAGGATCGTGACTTGGTGCCGCTGACGGAGGAGTGGTCGTTCGTCGAGAAGTATCTCGACATCGAGCGCATTCGCTTTGGAGACCGGCTGCGCGTACGCACCGACATGAGTGCGGAAGCAGGGGGAGCGATGATTCCCGTGTTCGCGCTCCAGACCCTCGTGGAGAATGCCGTTCGTCACGGCGCGTCGCCGCGCGTCGAGGCGACGGATGTGTCCATCACCGGCAGCGCGGCGAGCGGCGTGCTCACGCTCGTGGTGCATGACACGGGTGCGGGGGCGACCGCGAGCCAGCTCGACGCGGCCGGCGGCACCGGTATTCGCCGTCTGCGCGACCGGCTCGCCGTGCTCTATGGAGCACGCGCGGAGCTGTCGTTCGCGACGACGAGTCCGGGCGGATTCACAGCCACGCTGGCCATTCCGCACACTCAGGAGGACGGGTGAGAGTTTCCGTCCTCATCGCGGACGACGAGCCCGTAGCGCGCGCGGGGTTGCGCGACATGCTGTCCGACGTCGGATGGCTCACCATCGTTGGCGAGGCAGCCGACGGGCCGGCCGCGGTGCAGGCCATCAACACCCTGAAGCCGGAGCTGGTGCTGCTCGACATCCAGATGCCAGGCATGCTCGGCACTGATGTCCTCACGGCAGTGACGCACCATCCGCTCGTCGTGTTCACCACGGCATACGCGCAGCATGCCGTGGCGGGCTTCGAGCTTGGTGCACTCGATTACCTGCTCAAGCCGTTCGGCAAGGAGCGGCTGCTGCGCAGTCTCGAGCGTATCCGTGCTGTGATCGGCGAACCCAGCGCCACGCCCGCACTCGGGCGGCTCGCCGACGCGCTCGGCAGCGGCCCGATGAGCAGGCTGTTCGTGCGCTCTGGGGGTGGCGTCATTCCCGTGGCGGTCGGCGACGTCAGCTGGTTCGAGTCGTCGGGCGACTACGTGCTGGCCCACGCCGGCCGCAGCCGGTACATGCTACACCTCGCGCTCAGCCGTCTGGAGGCGCGCCTCGATCCGGAGCGATTTCTTCGCATTCATCGCACGCACCTGGTGAATCTCGATCACGTGGTGGCGTTCCGTCGTCGTGAGGGTCGCGTCGTGGCGGAGATGGACGACGGCGCGCGGTTGCCCGTGAGCCGTGAGCGGGCGCGAGAGTTGCGCATCGCCAGCCTGTAAGCGGCAGCCGAGCAATACTGGTCCGGGCACGGCGCGCGGGTGATATTGCGTGACCGCCGAAACTCCGACATTCCTCGCACCCTCCCGACATGAGTGGCCGCACCGACGTTCGCCACGTTTCCAAGCCGTGGGGACACGAGACCATCTGGGCAGCGAACGAGCTGTACGTGGGGAAGATCCTGCACATCACCGCCGGGAACAAACTCTCGGTGCAGTATCATGTGCAGAAGGACGAAACGATTTACCTACTGTCCGGCCACCTGAAGTATTACGTCCAGCTCGAGGGCAGCGACGTACCGGTGGACATGAAGCTTGCAGTGGGTGAAGCTTTCCGAATTACACCAAACACGATTCACTACATGGAGGCTGTCACGGACTGCGATGTGCTCGAGGCGAGCACGCCGCATCTGGATGACGTCGTCCGCCTCCAGGACGTTTACGGACGCGAGGGAACAAGCGCACCATGAAAGTGATCATTCCGTTGGCCGGGAAGGGAACGCGGCTTCGCCCGCACACGCACCTCGTGCCCAAGCCGATGCTCAAGATCGCCGGCAAGCCGGTGATGGCGTACATCCTCGA
>JBDTXZ010000201.1:0-6419 GCA_040005935.1 bacterium
GACGATCCGCCGATGTCGAGAAAGTTTGCCGGTTGTCCGCCGTAGTACTTCACCAGGTCCATGGTCGCCATGGCGAGCCCCGCGCCATTCACCACGCAGCCGACGTCGCCGTCCAGCTTGATGAACGTGAGGTTGGAATTGCGCGCATCGACTTCGCTCGGCTCCTCGGCCGTCTCATCACGCAAGGCCGAAAGCTCGGCGTGCCGTTCGAGCGCGTTGTCGTCGACGGAAATCTTCGCGTCGAGCGCGAGGACGTCGCCGGTCGGCGTAACGACGAGCGGATTGATCTCGGCGAGTGATGCATCGTTCTTCATGAACGCCTGGTAGAGCGCCATCATGATCTTCGAAGCCGCGCGCACCTTCTTCACGTCGTCGAACAGGAAGAACCCAAGCTCCGACGCCTGATAGGGCTGCAGTCCGTACCGCGTGTCGATAGGAAGCTTGAGGATCTTCTCCGGCGTGTTGGCCGCCACTTCCTCGATATCAATGCCACCGGCCGGACTCACCATGAACACCGGCTTCTTCGTCGCGCGGTCGAGGATGATGCCGACGTAGGCTTCGGTGGCGATGTCGGCGGCCGCAGTCACGAGTACCGTGTACACCGTGAGCCCGTTGATCTTCATGCCGAGAATCTTGGTAGCGATCTCCTTCGCCTCGGCAGGTGTCTTGGCGAGCTTGACTCCACCCGCCTTGCCGCGCCCACCGGTATGCACCTGTGCCTTAACGACGACCATGCCGCCGATCTTCGTGGCAATCGCCTCGACTTGCTCGGGCGTGGTCGCAACCTCGCCCGCCGGAATCGGCACGCCCTCGGCGCGCAGGATGTCCTTGGCCTGATACTCGTGGATGTTCACGCCTTCTCCGCTGTGATTGTCGTCCCAGCCTCGCCCCGCACCGCTTCTCGGCCGCGACTGAGTTCCGTGATGATTGCGCGGCCACCCGAGCGCCGCGCGAAATCGATTGCCGCTCGAATCTTTGGTGCCATGCTGCCCTCGCCGAACGATCCTGTGCGGTCCATCTCCTCTGCTCCGTCCGCCGACAGCCGCCGGAGCGGCCGCTGCTGCGGCGTACCCCAGTCGGCATATACCGCGTCCACGTCCGTCAGGATCAACAACAGTGTCGCACCCAGGTCGCGTGCGAGCACCGCGGCGGCGAGATCCTTGTCCACTACCGCGTCGATGCCTTCCAGGCCAGTGACCGGATTCAGATAAATCGGAGCACCGCCCCCACCGCACGCGATGACGAGCGTGCCCTGCTCGACAAGCCGCTTGATGGTGGGCAGTTCATGAATCGCTTGCGGCTCGGGGCTCCCCACGACGCGTCGCAGGTTACCTCGACCATCCTCCTTCACTGCATGTCCGTCTCGTCGAAGCTCGTCGGCTCGCTCCACACTGAGCGCCTGACCGATGAACTTCGTTGGATTCTTCAGCGCGGGGTCGTCCGCGCGCACCAGCACCTGCGTAATGATCGTCGCGACATCACGATCAGAGTTCGCACGCCGCAGCGCATTCTCGATCGACTGCTGCACCATGTAGCCGATCCAGCCTGCGGTTGCCGCAACGAGCACGCCGAGCGGCAAGGGACTGGCCTCGCGACGCGCGATCTCGTTGCGAATGAGCTCGTCGCCGACCTGCGGCCCGTTCCCGTGCACGACACAAAGGTTCCATCCATCATGCGCGAGATCGACAATGGGTCCGAGGCTCTCGCGCGTATGACGAAACTGGTCGTAGATGGTGCTCTTCTCGCCCGCCGGCGCGAGAGCATTTCCTCCCAGCGCGATGACGGCGGTCGGCGCTCCAGCTGAAGCTACGTGTATCATGAGATAGCCGTGGCAAGCTAGAACCCTCCCGTGATGCAAGCAAGCTCACGGTCTCGCAACGCGAAGCACGAGCCCAAGCGCGTCGAACGCCTGTCCGAATGCGACCCAGTCTCCACGGCTGAGGGCCTCTCGCATCGCGCGGTAGAGGCTGTCAGCACGAAGGTGCGTGTCGAGTGTCGTCGCAGGAGTCTTCGGTCGCTCGGCCGACGCCGCGCCGAGCGCAGCGGCCAGCGTCGTGCCCACGCGCACGCTATCGCCAGCGAAGGCAATGACGCGAGCGAGCGATGGCGTAGCGCCCGGTCGCCACTGATAGATCGGTTGGACATACAACGCCCGTTCGGCGAGTGGGACAACGCGTAGTGGGGCGCGAACGGTTCCGCTCTCGTGCTGTGCTGAGTCGGCCATTCGGAGAAGGTCAACCACCGCGCCCCAACGCTTTCCGTCACTGGCGAGCGGCAGCCATGACGTCGCCCGCGTCGCACCGCCGGCTGCTGCGACGACTCCGCGAACGCGCTCTGTGGAATCCAGAAGCGGCCAGACAAGAGACACGCCTCCGAGTGCAGGAAGCACGACATGGGCGGGCTCGCGCGCCGCCGCAGACGAATCGGCACCGTCCGGCGTGGCGAAGTGCTTTACACCAAGGCTATCTCCGCGGAAACCAGCGGCAGCGAAAGCGAGCGCTTGCGTGCGTGCCGCGTCCGTAAGCGGAGGCAGCAATGCTCTGAGCGCGGGCGACAGCGTTGACGCAGTCCTGAACAATTCGGGGAACTGCGCGACCCAACTCATCGTCAGCGGATCGGGAGCGGTACCAACGATGAAGCTCACGCGTCCCGACGCAGCGTGAATGAGGGCAGTCGCCGCGTGTTGCAGGTAGCTGCGCTCAGCGCCCAACACGGTAAAGCGTTGCGACAGAGGATAGGTACTTGACGCCGCGTATAGCTCGATCACCCAGTACAGCGTATCCCCGGTGATGACCGGCACCACCTCCGATCCCTGTTCGAAGAAGGGCACGAGCGCTTCCACGCGTTCGCGAGCAGCGCGGCGCTGCACCATCACTGGCCGATTTGGCGGAAGCTCGCCAAAGAGCAGGCGAAAATTCTGGAGGCTCCACGCATACATCAGTCGCGATCGCGTCGAGACCAACTCGACACCCGCCAGCTGGCGCAGCGAGTCCGAGAGCACATTGTAGCTGGGCGCCGAGTCGTACACGGCTGGCTCGCCGAGGACGATTTCCTCCGCCATGCCCGCGATGCCGGGCATTCGCACAGGCAATCCGCGCTCGTCAGCACTGGTCGGATCGAATTTGCCGACGCTCCACAACTCGCGCCCATCTGCATTGCCTTCGCTTCCACGCTCGACGAGCAACGCGCTCATGCCCGTCGGCGTCTGTTGCCATGCCGCGCGATCACCCACCACACGAATCCGCGGCAATCGCTCCGCCGCGCGTGCGAGGGTGGCGCCATCCCAGATCGCCACGCGCGGTGCCGCGTTCGCCGCGCTACCGAATCCAGCGCCGAGCAACTCCGCGTGCATTCGATCGACACCATACGCGCGGCGCGTAAAATTCAGTCGCGTGGCGACGTAGGGATACTCCAGCTTGGTGCGAGCGGCCGGATCCATCGACCGCCGCATGATGAGCGGTGCCACCGTTCGGCTCGCGAGGGAAAGCACGAGGACCGTGCTCACCGCGCCGAAGGCGAGTCGCATCTGGCCGGTCCATCCCGCCCATGCGACGACCACCGCAGCGCATAGCGTGACTACGGCGAGCAACAGCATCGCTGGCACCAGGCGATGATCAACGCTCGTAAAAACGCCAGACACCTCGCCACCGAACGCGAGCAGGCGATACATCCCGAGTCGATAGCTCCACGCGAGAACGCAGAGCAACACCGCGCCGAGTATGGTGAAGTGTCGCCTTACGTAGGCTGAGACGTAGAGCGTGCCGCTCTCCCAGCGCAGGCTCGGCGTTAACGCGTACAGCGCGATTACGAGGCCGGTGACGCACACGAGCACGATGATGGACCAGACGTGCAACGCCGTCTCGAATGGCAGCCAATAGACAAAGAACCCGAGGTCAGCCCCAAAGTAGGGGTCTGCTTCGCCGAATGGCCGTCCGATGGTCGCAAGCAGCGCCTCGTGCCAGTGGTCTGCCGAGATGGTCAGCACCGCACCCATCACGACGGACAGCAGGACGACGGCGGCGAAGAGATAGCGACTGGGCACCTCTTCGCCGATCTCGATGTTCGCCAGACGTCGCGGCAGTACGAGAGAAAAGACCGAGTGCCGAACCGCGTACAGGTTCACGAACGCGAACAGCCCTGCAATCAGGAACGAGGCCACCGTCAACGTGGCAATCGTCGCGACCTTGGCGCGCCAGACGTCATGTGCGGCGAGTGAGGCGTACCAGCGATGCTCCGTATAGAGCGATGCACTCCAGCGCCCGACAAGCAGCACCAGCGCGGTGACGGCGATTGCACCGCCTAAGACGCGGCGCCCCGTCACGCTAGACCGTTACGCCCTGCGACCGGATCCAACTCTCCATCTCGTTGCGAATGACGGCGAGTCGTTCGGCGGAGCGTGCTTCGTATCGCGTGACGAGAATCGGCTGTGTGTTCGACGCGCGAATCAATCCCCATCCGTCTCCGAAGAGGACGCGCACACCATCGACGTCGATGACGTCATACAGTGACTTGAAGTGTGCCACGGCGCGTTCCACGAGTTCGAACTTGCGTTCGTCTCCACATTCGACACGAATCTCCGGCGTGCTGACAAACGCTGGCACATCGGCAAGCAACTCGTGCACCGTGCGGCCGGACGTGGCCACGATACGCAACAGGCGAGCGGCTCCGTACAGCGCGTCATCAAAGCCGTAGAACCCTTCACCGAAGAACATGTGGCCGGACATCTCGCCGGCAATGGGAGCATGCTCTTCCTTCATCTTGTCCTTGATGAGGGAGTGGCCCGTTTTCCACATCACCGGAACGCCACCCGCGCGCGTAATCTCGTCGGTGAGCGCCTGGCTGCACTTTACGTCAAAGACAATCGACTGACCCTTCCCTGTTCGCGCCAGGACGTCGCGCGCATAGAGGATCAAAATGTGGTCGCCCCAGATGATGCGCCCTTCGCCGTCCACGAGGCCGATGCGGTCCGCGTCCCCGTCGAAGGCAACGCCAAGCTCGGCGCCTTCGCGCTTTACAGCCGCGATCAAGTCCTCGAGGTTTTCCGGAACGGTGGGGTCTGGGTGGTGATTCGGAAACGTCCCGTCGTCCTCGGTGAAGAGACCAATGGCATCGAGCCCGAGCGCGCGCATCAGCTGAGGCGCTACGAGCGCTCCGGCGCCATTGCCGCAATCGTAGACGACCTTCATTGGGCGCGCGAGAGGGCCGGTGCGTTCCGCGACATCGGCGACGTAGCGATCGACGAGGCGTTCGTGGCGAACGGTGCCTTCCCCTTTCGGAGCCGCGCTGCTGCGAATGAGGTGCAGCAGGTGCTGAACGTCATGCCCGTGCACTGACTCCGTTCCGGGACACAGCTTGAACCCATTGTACTCCGGCGGGTTGTGTGAGCCGGTGATCTGAATGCCTCCAATCACTGGAAGGTGATGCAGGCTCCAGTAGAGAATCGGCGTGGGCACAACGCCAATGTCCACGACGCTCACGCCGGCGCCGGTGAGCCCGTCCACGAGCGCATCGCGGAGCTTGTTGCTACTGGGCCGGTTGTCGCGGCCAACCGCCACCTCACCCGAGACGCCGCGTTCGCGCATCAGCGCCGCATACGCACCGCCAATGGCGTGCGCTGCCTCGACCGTGAGGTCCTGATCCACGACGCCGCGGATGTCGTTTTGGCGGAAAATTCCTGCTGCGACAGTCATGCTGGGGAGTGATGGGAGCGGGCTGGAAGCATGTGGTGCAAAACGGAGAAGGACCTGCTGATCGCCTCGTGAGCAGGTCCTTCAAGAACCTCAGGTCGACAGCTTCTAAATTAGCGAACTGGCGCGGCGATTTGAGGCGGGACGATCTTGGCTATCTCGGGGGACGCTCCGCGCCTCGGCACACCAACGCTGGCATATCGAACGGTCATCTCTGGCAGGACGCCGAGAATGAGGATCGTCGCCGCCGCGGCCACCATCACGAACTGTGTCCACGCAGGCGTTGCGCCGACGGGCATCGCGTCCTCACGCCGTGGCCGCATGAACATCACCATGATGACGTACAGGTAGTACCCCGCCGAAATCACGGTCGTGAGCACCAATACGACGGCGAGCAGCGTTTGCGGTTCAGGCGCTTGCAACGCCGCCTTGAGCACGTACCACTTGGCGAAGAAGCCAATGCCGCCAAATATCGGGAAGCCCATGAGCGCCAGCATGAATACCGTCATGCCGAGTGCTAGCCACGGCCGGACGGACCACAGTCCACTCACGTCGTCCGTGGTGACCGCTGCGTCACCGCGAGAGAGTACGATGATGATCGCGAATGCGCCGAACGTGGCCAGCGTGTACGCGAGGAGATAAAAGAGCATGGCCGACGCACCCTGGTCCGTTCCAGCCGCGATCGCGACCAAGATAAAACCAGCATGCGCAATGGACGAATAGGCAAGCATC
>JBDTXZ010000202.1:0-6414 GCA_040005935.1 bacterium
CTGCACTCGCTCAGGATGACAATTGGTCGCTACGCGGCTTCGGTTTCATCAGCGGAGCGCAACAGTGCCAGGAAGCGCTCGCCGTACTTCTCGATCTTCATCGGGCCAACGCCACGGATCTCCCCGAGTGCGTATGGCGACTTCGGGCGGCGAACCGCCATTTCAAGGAGCGTTCGATCCGGAAAGACAACGTACGCAGGCACCTTTTGCTCGCGGGCGATACTGCTCCGCAGTGTCTTCAGCTGCTCCAGAAGACGTGAATCCTCCGCACTGGCGGACAATTCTGACGGCTCCGCCGCTGCCACGCTGCGAACGGCGCCGCGAACCCTTTTCTTCTCGCCCGGCTTCGGGACGCCGATGGCCTTACGTGAGTGCCTCGAGTCACCGTGTGTGCCGAGGCAGTTATCGCAGCCGCCGCAGTCCTTGCCTGCCGCTGGATCGCCGAAATATCGAAGGACGAACCCGCGGCGACAACCGGAGGCGTAAGCGTACTGTTGCATGGAGTCGAGCTTCGAGAGCTCGGCTTTGCGGCGACGCTCGAGCGCGGCCCAGTCAATGGGATACGCGCCGAGCGGACGTCGCAGATCGCTGATTCGATCTCCACCACCCAACCGATGCCATTCGAGGAATTGCTTGCTTTCCAGCTGTTCGAGTATGGGAATCGCGCGGTTGGCGCCGCCGAATGAGGGTGGCAATCGATCGAGGTCGACGGCCGCGCCGTCGTTGAGCGAATCGCCTGCAGCACGCCAGAGCGCACGCAAGAGTCCGAGCTCGGGGCCGTTGGCATCGCCGAATTCGCGTTTGATGCGCTCCGGCGTCGCCAGGAGGCGCACGTGCACGCGGCCCCCGACATCAGGATCTGACTTGAGCGCACCCGCCTGCATGAGTATGCGCAAAGCCGATTCGACTTCGCGGTCGCTCACCTTTCCGGGCAACGCAGTCGCAAGAGATGCAGGGTTGAACTGCACCGCCCCGTTGCGATCGGCGAGTTTGCGAAGGCGCTCGAACACTTTCTCGATTACAACGCGCTCGGGGTGTGCACCCTTGATAAAGAACTCGTGGGTGAACCGGTCAGGAAACGCGTGCAGGAGGAAGACTTCGGAGGGTTTTCCATCGCGCCCGGCGCGTCCCGCTTCCTGATAGTATGCCTCGAGTGTTCCAGGCATCGCGTGGTGCACCACGACACGCACGTTGGACTTGTCGATGCCCATGCCAAATGCATTCGTCGCGACGATGGCGCGCACGTCACCGTTCATGAACGCGTTCTGGACGTCATGCCGGTGCGCGTCGTCGAGACCGGCGTGGTACGCGAGCACCGAGATGCGTGCGTCCTCCAATGTGCGGGTCACTTTCTCGACATTGCGCCGCGTGGACGCGTACACGATCGCCACGCCGTCATGCTCGCGCAGCACACTGATGAGCGCTGCGTCCTTGTCCGCATCGGTCTTGGTGGGAATCACGTGGTACTGAAGATTCGTCCGGTCGAACCCCGTGATGATCGTTTCGGCGTTCTCGAGCCGCAGCTGTCGAACGATGTCGGTGCGGACGTGCGCGGTGGCTGTCGCGGTGAGCGCGACAACGGGAGGCCATCCGAGCCGTTCACGGACCTGCGCGATGCGCAGGTAGCTTGGGCGGAAGTCGTGTCCCCATTCGCTGATGCAGTGCGCCTCGTCAATTGCCAATAGCGACACGCCGACGTCCTTGAGTCGCTCCGCCGCGTTCCCGAAATCGAATCGCTCCGGGGCGACGTACAGCATCTTCACCTCACCTCGTGCGACGCGCGCCATGCGCTGCGATACCTCGGTGGACGACAGCGTGCTGTTCACAAATGTCGCAGGGATGCCACGCGCCATGAGCGCGTCGACCTGATCCTTCATCAGCGAGATAAGGGGACTCACGACGAGCGTGATGCCGGGCAGTAGCAGCGCCGGCACTTGGTAGCAGACGGACTTTCCTCCGCCGGTGGGCAGGACGACGAGTGTGTCACGACCGGCGAGCACCGACGTGACTGCGCGCTCCTGGCCCGGCCGGAAATCGGGGAAGCCAAAGCGCGCGCGGAGGACCTCGCGGGCCGCATCGAGGGATGGGCGATCAGTACTCATCGTCCCAGATTGGCTCGTCGCGCAGGCGAGTGCGTCATCGTTGCTTCGCGAGGCGGACCTTTTCCACGCGGGCGGTGCTCACGGCGGGAGGCGCTGCCAGATGCCAGCATCAACAACTTTACCGCAGAGGACGCAGAGGTGCAGAGGCGCGCAGATGCGACTGCGGGTGCAGGTCGTTCGACTCGCTACGCTCGCTCAGGACGACAGCACAATTCACCGCGAGCTCGCCTCTAGACAGCACGAGCGAAATGACCGCGCGTGAACGTCGTGCCCAACGCGGCACGAACAGGATTGGAGGACTGCGCCCCACCTGTGGCCAACTTCTGTAGCATCGCGCGATAGCCGGACACGACCTGCGTCACTGGATCGCCGACGACGTTGAACACCAGATGATAATTCCGGAGTCCACCGCGCCAGAGATGCGGCAGAAACTCGCCGCCCTCGACGGGGCGGGAGTGCAAGAGACGATTGCGGCACGCCGAATCCGTGGCAACGGCGAAGCTGTAACCGGCGGGATCAGTCAACTGCACGTTCGTGTGCTTCTGCACGCAGAGATCGCGGCACGTCGTTGGCTCCCGATCAAACGCGGCGCTCAACACGCAGTGCTCGATCGTCATTCCCTCGGGTCGTCCGTAGAGGAAGACGTCGAAGCCCGCGCCCTTCCATGGTGCACACACCGCGAGCAGTTCGTCCACCGTGAGCTCGACCGAGAGCATGATGCGACGTGCCCCCAGCCGAAAGAGTTCAGCGGCGCTGTGTTGATTGAAGCAGTTGACGGCGTAGTCGGCAATGACGTCGCGACCGGCCCTACCCAATTCGGCAACAAGGCCGACATGTCCACTCACGATTGGCAGTCCAACATCGAGCCACTTCTGCGTCGTGCGGCGCTCTTCAGGGCGGACGATGGTCGGCGTGCGAAGGCGGAGCTCGACGCCGTTCGCGCGCAACTCCTCTGCGAGCGCGCGGACACGCGAGACAGGCGGAGTGGGGTGACGGAGAAATGGGTCGAGCACGACGGTGGTCGCGCCGGCGGATGCGGCGGTTCGCGCATCGTCGAGATTGAAGACGGAGGCGACGAGGTCGAATCCCGGATTGTCGCGCGGTGATAGGTGCAGATCCTTCGACTCGCTTCGCTCGCTCGGGGTGGCAACAGCGTCGCATTGGCTAACCGCCCTGTCGATGCGCTCGTGACGCTCCGCGACCATGGCCATTCGCACCCAATCGCGGCGCTGAAGCAGCTCGTCAATGGCCTGCTGGCGCAGGTGATTCAACTCGCTGATCGGCAGAAACAGTGCGTCGCCGAGTGCGGTGGTATCGAGATCGCCAAGTGCGAATGGAGTTTCGCCAAGTCGGCCGAGTTGCTCGCGGAGCGATGCGGTGTCGAGTGCACGTCGCGCCGCGGGCGCGAGGTTTATCTGGGTGCGCACTGTGACCTGTTCATCGTCCGCCGAGAAGACCGCCTTCAGAGGGCCGCCCGAAGAACCGAAGACGCGAACGTCGACGCGAGTCTTCCGTGTGCGAAGCTCCGCGGGCAGCGCAGCGTAGCTTGCTCGGGCGCGTTCGAGTAAGGCGGCTTCAGAGGAGCGGACCACGCGCGACCCGTCCATGACGGCAATGCGTGATGGCAGCGCAATCGCTTGTCGAATGACGCCGGCGCGGGTGCTCAGCGTGCGCACGGCGTCGATCGTAAAGCCGACGGTGGCGCCTCCGCGTGAATCCGGTGCCTCAAAGCCAACGCCGTCGCCAACCAGCAGTGGCGCACTGACGTCGACGATGAGTTCTCGGCCCTCATGCGCGGCGACGACGCCAAGGTCGCGACCGCGATTGTCAGGATGCGAGCGTGTCACGTACGCTCGGCCTTCGCGTCCACCGTACATACCGCCTGTGAAACCGCGGCTGAAAATCTGCGCGAGTGGCTCGATATCCGCAGCCGGCGGCGCGGTTCGTTCGCCTTCAGCGAGACGATCAAGAAATGAGCGATAGCCGTGCGTGACGGTCGCGACATACTCGGGGCGCTTCTTCCGCCCTTCAACCTTCAGGCAGGCCACCCCCGCGTCGGCGATATCGGCAAGATGATCGGTCGCAGCGAGATCCTTTGCCGAGATCAGGAAGCCGCGATCGAGTTCAGCGCCTGTGGTCACGTCGTCGAGCACGTAGTCCTTACGGCATGACTGTGCGCACGAACCGCGATTCGCGCTGCGCTCCGAGATCATGCCGGACATGAAGCACTGGCCGCTGTACGAAATGCAAAGCGCGCCGTGAATGAACGTCTCGAGGCCAAGCTCGGGCACCGCGGACTTGATGGCGCGAATATCCTTCAGCGTGTTCTCGCGCGCGAGCACGACACGTTCGATCCCAAGCTCCTGCATGACACGTGCACCGCTCTCGTCGTGCACAGTCATCTGGGTCGAGCCGTGCATCTCGAATCCAGGATAGACTTTTTGAATAAGGCGAACGAGCCCGATGTCCTGCACAATGGCCGCGTCAACTCCGCGATCGATTGCCTCACCGAGGAACGTCAGCGCATCTGACAGCTCGGACGGCTTGAGAAGAATGTTGAGCGTGAGGTAGATCCGCCGGCCGCGCTCATGCGCGAGCCGACACGCTTCGCCGACCTCATCGAGTGTGAGTTGGGCGCCTTCGTCACGCGCGTTAAAACGTTCCGCGCCGAGGTACACGGAGTCCGCGCCGTTGGCGAGTGCGGCACGAACGGCATCGAGCGATCCAGCGGGAGCAAGCAGCTCCGGTACGGCGAGGCGAGGCATGAGAACCGAAATATAACGGAACTCCGTACCGGCCGGACTGCACGCGAGCTACGGACTGGGCTGCGTTGTCAGCGATATCAGGATCACCGGGCCGGTCGCGCGATTGTGGAATTGCTGCGCCGCGTTGCCAGTGTCGAGATAGCGAATCTGCGACACCGTCTGCACCGGAATGCTGAACAATGCGTTTACCGGCACCAACTGCCCGCCATTCACGGACACCGAGAGCGGGTGCAGTGTCGCCGCGGCGCCGGCTGTCTTGTCAATCAAGTAGGCAGGGCGCAAACGCTGAATCGCGAGATACGCCGTGGTGCCGAGCAGCGACGCTTCGGCCATCTCGTCGCGCGTAATCACGTTGTAGGTGCGCGACGCTTTCACCGAATCAGCCGGACTCATGACCGCACCGGCGGCTGGCGTCGAACGACACGCGGCGCTCAATGCCGACACACCGACAAACGCAACGACTAAAAGCCGCTTGCTCACGACGACGATTCTTCGTCGAACCAGCGCTTCGGCGCGAACCGCAGCAGCAGCGCAACACCGAGAATCACGATACCGCCGATGCGTACCTGCGGCAAATCAAATCGCTGACCGTACCCCCACACGGCGATGCCAGCCAGGGTGACGACGATGCGCGCCCACAGATATCGAGTCATTCGGGTTTTGGCTTGCGCTGGGTGAACCGACGCACAGCGGCCTTGAAGTCTTCGGTGGCGCGCGCCTCGACATTCGTGACCACGCCAGCCGCAATTCCATCCTCGAACGACAACGCGTCCATCTTGTAGAATAGCCACTTCGTCAGCGCGAGCGAGGTAGCCGGGGACAGGCTGATCTGTTCGAGCGTCGCGTTGATATCGTCATCGAACGTGGCGGCAGGCACCACCCTGCTCGCGAGCCCGATGCGATCCGCCTCTTCGGCGCTGATGATTCGTCCGGTGAGTACGAGGTCGGCCGCATGCTTTTCACCGACCGCGCGACGCAGCATCGTCATCTCCATCGCGGATACGAAACCGAGTCGTACTTCGGGATACCCGAATTCGGCGTCCTCGTGTGCGAGCACCACATCACACGCGGTGGCGAGTCCGGCGCCGCTGCCGAGTGCGCGTCCGCGCACGGTACACACGACGGGTTTCATGAGCGCGCGAATGGCCAGGAGCACTCGACCCGTTGCCTCTGCGTCGGCGCGATGCTCGTCACTGCCCGCTTCGAGCGACTGCTCCAGCATCTCCAGATCGGCGCCCACGCAGAAGTCGTCGCCCTCGGCGCCGAGGTGGATGACGCGACAGTGGGGATCCGATTCGAATTGCGCGAGGGACGCGAAGATGTCGTCGGCCATTTGCCGATCGATAACGTTCTTCCGCTCGGGTCGCGCGAGGATGATCCGGCCGACCGCGCCATCTCGGAGCAGCCGGACGCGACTCATTGTACTGGTGCCGAGGGAAGTCCAAGTGCGAGCGCGCGATCGTCTGGGACATCGAGCACCATTCGCAGCATTGCCGTGGAGAACACCTTGCCCTGCGCGTCGGTCTTGAGCGAGAGCGTGCCGCCGC
>JBDTXZ010000203.1:0-6413 GCA_040005935.1 bacterium
AGGGTGCGAATGGATGTCATCCCGCAGGCGCGAGCGCAGCGAGCGCGTGTCGGGATCTTCTGTCCACGCGCGACGAACGCCACAGAGCAAGGAAAGTAGATCCCGACACTCGCTTCGCTCCTGCGGGATGACAACCCTTATCTGAACCGTATTGGAGTCAGCTCGGGCTTGTCGTCCCCGTTTCATCCGCACGCTTTTCCTCACGCACCAGCGGCAACGCGTCCGCGCTGATCCACCCGCGCTCCGCCGCGTGCGCCGCCGCGCTGATGGTGTCCTCCGCCAACACCAGGACGGACTGCACCGCCACCACCTCGTCAGCGAGCTTCTTGATCGCCAGCGATCGCTCCGCATCGTTCGACACGTCACGGATGTAGATCGCCATCACCCGATTGGGAAACTCACTCACGATCTGGCGATAGATCTCCGGATCATGCTGGCTCGTGTCGCCCAGCAGGATAAACGGCAACGACGGATACAACTGCATGATATTCCGAATTGCCGCGCCCTTGTGATCGAAGTGTCGTGCCGACGACATCGCTCCAAAACCAATGTCCCAATCTCGAAGCAGCACCGGACCGCGCGGAATCTTCCGCAAATCCATGAAGTGTGTAATCACATCATAGATGTTCCACGGACTGCTCGACACATAGAAGATTGGATTCTTCTCGGCTCCGCTCGCGCCATTTCTGAGCGCCTCGTAAAACGCTGGGACGCCAGGAAACGGCAGACGCGTGTGCGCATTGCCGAGGATGATCGTGCGTGCCGCCAACAGGAAGTTCGACACGCGCGACTGAATCACCGTGTCGTCGATGTCGCTGATCACCCCGAACCGCGCGCTCGATGACGGAATCAGTATCTCGCCAACACCCATCGCCCTGTCCACGCCGGCGCGCGCTGGCGCAAGCAGGTCGACTCGATACTCATTCCACTCCGCGTCCGTCGCCACCGGGGACGTGAGATCGACGCGCCCACTAAAGAATCCTTCGTCGTCCGCCTTCATCGCTGTCGTCGTACTCGCATAGCCTACCGCCAGCTCGGCAAACGGCAGCGGATGACTGTTGCCGCGACGATAGGTATTCAGCAGGTTCGCGAGGGTTGAATCCGCATCCGAGCTCTGACCCACGCCGCGATTCTCCTGTGCGCGACCATGCACATACGCACAGCGCGCATCGCCATATCCGCGATACGCAAGCACCTCGAACGGCCCGTCGTCGAACGTCGAGCGCACCGACCGCACCGCACCACGCACATTTTTGTCGAGCTCACCGAGCAGGGAGTCAACCCGTCCGAGCCAGTCCCTCATGTCGTCCTCATCGATGTGGTTGCGCACGACAGTCGAGCAATGGTCGCGCCATCACGAAAGCCAAAGTACCATCTCGCGGGAACCGCGGCACTTCCTCAGGGTAACGCTCGCAACGCCCACCCATTCCCGATCAAGATGCTGCTCTCACTTGGCGTGGTCTTCGCGTTGCAGGTTGCCGGTCAGGCCACGCAGCCACCAAAGCGTCCTGCGCCTTTCGTTCGCGACAGCTCACCTATCGACTCCGTGGCGAAGAACGCCCCTCGGCGACTCGCTGTCACTGCCACTGTGCTCGCGACTGCCTTTCACGACGAGGCTGCGAAAGAACTGTTCTACCGCGCGCACCAGGCGCGCATGACGCAGGACTCATCACTCCGCAGCTACGACGCGAACGTTCGTGCGCGTATCTCGGCGACAATGAAGATTGGTTCCATTGGCCCCGAGCGCGTGATGTACCGGCAGGAAAGCGCGTCGCGCGTGCGGTGGCAACAGGGCGTGGGCGCGCGTGTCGAGCTGACGGGGGCGCGCCTCGCGCTGCCCATCGCGCCAAAGGGCGAGGAGCGCAACGAACTACTGTCCAACCTGGTCGACGGCAACCTGGCGACCGTTCCGTACTACCCGGGCTACGAAGCACTCTGGCTTGGCGGCCGCGCGCAGGACGGGGTCGACGACCGCCGAACCGTGAACCCGCTCGCCGATGGCGCCGAGGCGTACTACACCTACGAGTCGGGCGACTCGATTAGCTCCAGGCTTCCGAACGGTACCGTGATTCAGCTCCGCGAACTCAAGGTCAGGCCGCGGCAGCAGAAGTCAAATCTCGCGGTCGGCTCGTTGATGTTCGATATCGCATCGGGACAGCTCGTGTGGGCCGCGTATCGTCTCGCTGCGCCGGCGGACATGTGGGCGAACATGAAGGAGCGCGCCGACACTGGTACCAACACCCGAGCGATTGCCGTCATGAAGGCGATTGCCCCAAGTGTGACGTCGCAGATTTCCGAGGTCACAATCGAGTACTCGCTGTTCGACGGACGCTTCTGGCTGCCGCGCTCGCGCGCGATGAAAGGCTTCATGCAGGTAGCCATGGTGCGCATGCCTGTGGCCATCGAACACTCGTACCGGTACACGAACGTCAACGGCGGTGATACGCTGCCACCAATCACCGTCAACACGCGTAACTTCCTCGCGCGCGTCGTCGCTCCGGACTCACTCAAGGGCGAAGCCGCGAAGAAGTGGCGCGACTCCGTCATGAAGTCAAATCGCCTCGCGCGCGACGCGATGCGTGATTCGCTCGACAAGGGCCCGTGCGATGCAACTGGCAATCGCACGCTCGCCCGCGATCGCTACGAGGGACTGCTCGCCATCGCGGTCACGTTCCCGTGTAACGTCGACAAGCTGACGACGTCCTCCGACTTTACGACGTCGATCTACGATGCCAACGAGGAAGTGTTTGGATCCGCAGAGCGCGAAGCACTCATCTCGCGCGCGCTTTCACTCGGCGCGCAAGCACCGTTCAGCTTCCTGCGCGCCACGCCGCAGGTCGACTACGGCTTGTCGCTCACACGCTACAATCGCATCGAAGGTTTCTCCACAGCGCTGCGCGTTGCCCAGCAACTCGGCGACGGGTACTCGGCGACGGTAACGGGACGCATTGGCTTCGCTGATCGTGAGCCGAACGTCGAGCTCGCGATGGCGCGCACCAATCTCACGCAAACCATCTCACTCACGGGCTATAACCGGCTCGTGTCCGCGAGTGATTGGGGGCGTCCCCTCTCCTTTAGCGCGTCGATGTCCGCGTTGCTGTTTGGCCGAGATGATGGGTTTTACTATCGTGCGAGTGGGGCGGAGTTGGGTTTCAACACCGAGCGTGGCCTGAAGCTCGACTGGCGGCTGTTTGCGGAACGTCAGCGTACCGCAACGCCGAAGACTGCGTTCTCGGTGGGTGGTGATTTCGGTCCGAACATCGTTGCGTCGTTGGGCACGAGCGCTGGTGCGGCGGTGCGGTTCACGCACGCGCAGGGGCTGGACCCTCAGGGCTTTCGGACCTTTACTGACGTTCGGCTCGAGGCGGCTGGTGGCGATTCAACGTACGGTCGCGGCGCGATGGACATCACGTTGTCGCGCGGGCTTATCGGCGACTTCGCTGGCGCCGTAACGCTCGCGGGCGGCTCGACCATTGGCGGCGTCCCCATGCAGCGGCGCTGGTTCCTCGGCGGCACGCATACCGTTCGTGGCCAGAGCCCCGACACGGCGCAAAGCGGGAACGCGTTCTGGCTTACGCGCGCCGAGGTTGGTCGAGAGTTTCGTACGTATCGCGCTACAGTATTTGGCGATCTTGGCTGGGTGGGCGATCGTACAAAGATAAGTGAGGTGGGCAGGCCGCTGAGTGGCGTTGGCGTCGGGATGTCGCTACTCGATGGGATGGCTCGCGTCGATTTCGCGCGAGGCCTCTATCCGAAAAAGGAGTTCAGGGTCGATCTTTCGCTGGGCGCACGCTGGTAGAGTTGTCATCCCACAGGAGCGAGCGTAGCGAGCGAGTGTCGGGACCTACCGAATCGGTCCCCGAAGCCAGCCATTGCGCAAGGAGAGAAGATCCCGACGTTCGCCTTGCTCACGCGGGATGACACATAACCCACACCCAGACAATCGAAACGAATGTTGTCGACCTCCGTCGTCATTGTCCTTCGCCTGATTCACATCCTGGTCGGCATCACCTGGGCGGGCGCCATTGTATTCGTGGCGGCCTTTTTAATGCCGACGCTGAAGGCCGTCGGCCCGGCTGCTGGCCCCGTGATGGGACATCTCACGCAAGTGAAGAAGCTGCCGTCGTACATGGTGGCCGGTATGCTTTTGACAATCCTCTCCGGCGTCACACTCTTCTGGAATGATTCAGTCGGCTTCAAGTCCGACGCGTGGATGCATTCCGGACCAGGACTCGCATTTAGCGTCGGCGGCACGCTCGCGATCATCGTTGGGATCCTTGGCCTCACCGTCAACTCTCCGACCGCAAGGAAGATCGGCACCCTGAGTGCGGCCATCCGGGCGTCGGGCGGCGCGCCGTCCCCCGAGCAGGCGGCGGACATGCAGCGCCTCCAGAATCGGCTCGCAGGCGCGATGAAGATTGCAGCCGTGCTGCTCCTCCTCGCGGCATCGATGATGGCGGTCGCCCGATATCTTCCAGCAGCGTTGCTGTGACCGCATGACGCTCGGACCGTTTCCACAATGAGAGTAGAACGCAGTGAATCGTCGTTTCTTCGTAAAGCGGACCGTCGCGGCCGTCGTCGTGACGGGAGCGGGTTGTGCCGCGTACGCCATTGGCGTCGAACCGCATTGGCTCGAGATCGTACTGCGCGATCTCCCGGTCGAGAATCTTCCGCGCGCCATTGATGGCGCCCGATTGGCGCACGTCAGCGACCTCCACATCGGTACGGACGTCAGCGACGACTACATCATCCACTCGTTCGATCGCTTGCGTGCGTTAGCGCCGGACATCGTTGTCGTCACCGGCGACTTCCTCACGCATCGCACCGTTCGCGGCGATGAGCAGTTTCAGCAAGTCGGTGCCGTGATGTCCCACATGCCTCACGGCCGACTCGGCACATTTGGTATTCTTGGCAACCACGATTACGGCTTTGGTTGGCGACAGCCCGAAGTCGCCGACAAGGTTGTCGCCGCAGTGGAGCATGCGGGTATTCACATGCTGCGCAACGAAACGCAGTCGGTCGCCGGCCTGGACATCGTTGGCGTCGATGACCTGTGGGCCGAGCGTGGTGATACGACGAAGGCGTTCAGTGGTCGTGCGAATGAGGCGGGCATTGTGCTCGTTCACAATCCAGACGCGGCCGATGTCTATCGATGGCCGGAGTATCGCGGCTGGATGCTCGCAGGTCATACACATGGCGGGCAGTGCAAGCCTCCGTTCCTGCCGCCGCCGTTATTGCCGGTAGAGAATCGCCGCTATGTTTCGGGAGAAGTGGCGGTTGATACGAATCGCTCGCTTTACATCAGCCGCGGCGTCGGCCACTTGATCCGCGCTCGTTTCAATGTCCGGCCTGAGATTACCGTCTTTACGCTCCGTGCGAAACCAAGCGTGTCGTAGTGGACCGTCATCCCGCATGAGCGAAGCGAGTGTCGGGATCTACTTTCCTTGCTCTGCGGCGTTCGTCGAGCGCGTGGACAGAAGGTCCCGACACTCGCTCGCTGCGCTCGCGATTGCGGGATGACATCCATTCGCAACCCAACGCGATCCATATTGGCGAGATAACGTTGCGCGCATTGTACATATAGATGTACATTGTGCCATGACGCATCGCTATTCCATCGCTGAGGCACGTAGTCGCCTCCCAACGATTGTCGACCAGGCGGAAGCCGGCGGCGAGGTCCAACTCACGCGCAGGGGGAAGCCTGTTGCCGCCGTGGTTGGACTTCGGGAGCTCGAACGCTTGCGAGGCGAGCGGCCCCAGTTTGGTGCAGCGTACCGGGCGTTTCTCGAGGAGCATGCGTTGGATGAAATCGGCCTCGAGGACGATGCGTTTGCCCTCTCTCGGGAAAAGAGCGCCGGGAGGAAGGTGGTGTTGTGACGTTGAGGTACTTGCTGGACACGAACATCGTGTCCGCGCCCGTCGCGAAGATTCCGGACCCTCAAATCGTTCTTCGGCTCGACGAGCGCGGACACGAGTGCGCCATCGCAGCTCCAGTGTGGCATGAGCTGACGTACGGATGCAGACTCCTCGCTCGCGGCAGGCGCCGAGCGGCACTTGAGGCTTACCTGCACGACGTTGTGCGCGCATCGTTTCCAATCCTGCCCTACGACGACACGTCCGCTACATGGCATGGTCATGAGCATGCGCGCCTCGAAGCACTCGGACGCACAGCGCCATACGTCGATGGACAAATCGCAGCTATCGCACACAGTAACGCACTCGTTGTCGTCACACTCAACATGAAGGACTTCTCGCATTTCACTGACTTGAAAGTCGAGAATTGGTCCAAACGCCGCACGTCCGGCAAGTAGCTTCACGCACACCATACGTATCGCGGGCTCGGCGCCTCTCTTCTCTAACGCCACATCGAGATCATGTCGTCATACCGCCGCCCCGGCCGAGAGGATATTGCC